>JBFMCS010000014.1 GCA_040754315.1 Bacillota bacterium | reverse complement strand
ACGATATATCTAGTTGCCAATCGTTGAGTATTATGGTATAATGCCTTATATATGGAGGTGTTGCCATGAATCTGCAAGTGGGCAAAAGCAACGGCCGTCGTTATCTTTCAATCGTTCAGGGCTATAGAGATCCTGTGACAAAAAAGGTCAGGCACAAAACGGTTAAATCCCTCGGGTATCTCGATGATCTCGCAAAGGAGTACCCGGACCCCATCGCCCATTTCAGGGGCGTCGTCGAGGACATGAACAAGAAAGCGGCTTTGGAAAAGCAGCCGGTCGCAATCAGCCTCGATCCCAAAGAGACTCTGACCCAAAGCCAAGCCAACCGGAAGAATATAGGCTACGCTGCGCTCAGCAAACTCTACCACGAACTTGGCCTCAATACTTTCTTCTACAATAACTCCAGATCGTTTAAGTCGGACTTCAACACAAATAACATCATGAAGCTCCTGGTCTTCTCCCGGATCCTTGACCCCGCGTCCAAGAAAAAAACCTACGAGGACAAAGACCGCTACTTTGAGAACACAAAGTTCTCATTGGACGATGTCTACCGCTGCCTTACGCAGGCCGTCACTTTTAACGACGGCCTGCAGATGCATCTACACCGGCAGATGAAGAATAGATTCGGGAGAAGCACCGACCTGGTTTATTACGACGTCACGAATTACTACTTCGAGACCGACAGGCAGGACGAGATGAAAAGAAAGGGCGTGTCCAAAGAGCACCGCCCGGACCCGATCGTGCAGATGGGGCTGCTCATGGACACAAAAGGTATCCCTGTCTTATATGATCTTTTCCCGGGCAACACCAATGACTGCGAGACCCTGATGCCAATCTTGGATAAAGTGAAAAAGGATTACGAGATCGGCCGCACCATCGTCGTCGCGGACAAGGGGGTCAACACGGCGGACAACATCGCGTTCAACCTTGTCCGAGGTGATGGGTATGTCTATTCGCAAACTGTGCGCGGCGGAAACAAGGAACTCAAAGATTACGTCCTGGACGGCTCCGGGTACAGGCAGATCGGCGATGATTACAGAATCAAGTCCAGGCTGTATCCACGCGAAATTGCCGTCAGCAATGCCAGAGGAGGCAAAAGCAAAGTCCGCATTGACGAAAAACAGGTCGTGTTCTACAGCTCCGAGTACGATCGCAAGGCAAAGGCTGACCGTGAACCTGTCCTCTTAAAAGCCCGGGACCTGGCAAACAACCCTGCAAAATACAACAAGGCCACCTCCTACGGTGCTGCGAAATACGTGAAGAATCTTGTTTTCGACCCGGATACGGGCGAGATCATGACTACAAAGCAAAAGCCCGTATTCGATGAGAAGAAATTGCGCGAGGAAGAAAAATTCGATGGCTACTACGCCATCGTCACCAGCGAGTGGAAAAAGAGCGACGAGGAGATCATCGAAATCTATCGCGGGCTATGGCGTATCGAAGAGGCGTTCAAAGTCACGAAAAGCGACCTTGAAGCCCGCCCTGTTTATCTTTCGCGCAATGACCACATACAGGCGCATTTCCTTATCTGTTTCGTTGCTCTTGTTATCGCCCGCCTGTTGGCACAGTGCCTCGGAAACAAATATTCCATCCCAAGGATCGTGGAAAGCCTGAACAAATCATCAGGAAGCCATCTCGAAGAAAACTGGTATGTCTTCGACCACGCCGATGAGATCACAAAAGCAATCACCGAAAAACTCGGCGTAGATCTCAGCCGCAAGTATCTTAGACTAGGGGACATTAAAAAAATCCTGGGGGCCACCAAGAAAACCTGAATACGCAACCACTCTATGTAACATAAAAATGCCGCCGAGTGCTTACTACACAGGGCCTCGGCGGCTCTACTGCTCCGGTTGCTGCAAAAGTCAGGTTTTTTGGCCGTAGAGGTGCCACAGAGTTTCTCAGGACCACATATGGTGACTCTAGGAAAAGACTGTCGCTACTATATACGCAGGAACTTTCAATCTGAGCCCATGACAGAGGACGAAGTCCGTACGGCCTATTCTCGTGTTTCACGAGCGAAAAAGATGGCGGATGAGATATATCGCTCTCTACGATTCCCCATATGGGAAGGCACTTGTATTACGTCCTTGGCCGTCATACCGCTGTTCGGTTCAGAATATCTAATTGACCCACGTCGGGTTGCTCCTGGAGATCTCTCAAAACTGAATGGGACTTCGCCATATAGCACGCTCACTCAGGCGGTGAGTAGGCTAGAGCGATATCCCGGGGGTTACGAAGAACAGTTGTCGCATCAATCCGAGAGAACAACCCGGGCAACATGCATCTTGGTTTCCGGGTTCTTGGAGCACATTCATCCCCTTCATTTAGTTAAACCCGATGAAGGGAAAATCCGACTGCCGGCTAAATTATTGATAGACATCTGTCACATGTACCTACAGTATTTTGGAGAAGTCTACAGTTTTGTCGGATACCATGGGCCAGTCCAGGTATACCTCACTCTAGAAAACACCAAGGGTACTGTACTAAGCGTAAATCCAGGGTCATGGTTGGTTGATGAGCAACCTTTTCCTGAAACGGCTTTTAGCCACTCAATGAATACCTATGTGGACGATTTAAGGTACAACACCCTGTCCATCGTACAAGAGTTAATGGATTATCTGTGGATCGCGTATGGGCAGGAGAGGTGTTTCTGTTTCACGGAAGATGGTTCGCGCGAACCGCGTTTGTGAGACATTTCGGCTGATAGAGCCGATACTAGGTGAGGTTGAGGACACCTGGGCCGTCATTCAGTATGATGATGCCACCTTCAACGTCGCATGGGGCCCTCCTCCCCAAGGAGGCGTAGTCATGCCCGGCCACATTGAGAAGCGCCGCAAGTCCTCATATCTGGTGATAGTAGAAGGCGGCTGCGACCCCCTCACGGGGAAGCGGGTCCGCGTCACCAAGGCAGTGAAGGGCCCGAAGCGGGAGGCGGAGCGGGTCCTCCACCAGCTCATCGCGGAGATCGAGACAGGGACGTACATTGACCCGGCTAAGGTCACGTTGGGGGAGTACCTGGAACACTGGCTGGAGGCGTACGCGAAGCCCAACCTGGCCCCCCTCACGTTTAACGGCTACAGGGATGTCGTCATGAAGCACCTTCTACCCGCGCTTGGTTCCCTGCAGTTGTCCAGGATCCAGCCCATGTTCATCCAGCGCTACTACGCCAGGGCGCTGGAGGCAGGCCGCCGTGACGGAAAGGGTGGCCTCTCCCCGCGGTCCGTGCGGTACCACCATGCGGTCTTGCGGGAAGCGCTCAAGCATGCCGTCAAATGGCGCCTGATCCCGGTAAACCCGGCGGACGCCGCCGAACCCCCGAAGCCGAAACGCCCCCAGGTCAAAGCCCTGGGGCCGCATGACATTGCACGCATCCTGGAGACAGCCGACGCCTTGCACCACCGGGACCGGTACCTTATTCGCGCCGCTGTATATACGGGCATGCGCCAGGGCGAGCTGCTGGCCCTCCGGCGGGACGATGTGGGCCTGGAAGCCGGCACCATCTATGTGCGCCAGGCGCTGCAGCGGATTCCGGGGGAAGGCCACTCGTTCAAAGAACCTAAGACCGAGAAAGGGCGGCGGGCGACCGCCATGCCGACCTTGCTCGTTGAGACACTCCTGGCCGTCCAGGCAGAACAGCCACAGAACCGGAAAATGATTGCGGAGATCGGATACCCTTACCATGACCATGGACTGGTCTTCTGCAATTCCGATGGTAAGCCCCTTGACCGTTGCGGCGTGACGCGCCGCTTCAAGACCCTGGCCGCCCGGGCGGGCTTCCCTGACGTTACCTTCCACGCGCTCCGGCACAGTCACGCCACGGTACTGCTTGCCCAGGGCGTGCATCCCAAAGTGGTCCAGGAGCGCCTCGGGCACAGCACCATCAGCATCACCATGGACACCTATTCCCACGTCCTCCCAGGCCTGCAGGAAGAGGCCGCGTGCAAGCTCGATTCCGCATTTGGGCAACCATTGGGCAACCGCGAAGCAAAAACCCGCCCGGACAGGCGGGTTCACTAAGCCGCTATGCTCTCGTTTACTTGGCTGGGGAGGGTGGATTCGAACCACCGCAGCCAGATCCAGAGTCTGGCGTCACTACCACTAGACCACTCCCCAGCGTATGGCTAATTATATCATGTTGGTCGCCTCGCATCAACCTTGCCAGGGTCATCTTGGGCAGATGCCTGGGCGCTGTTGTTCTCAGCCACAGTCCTCCTGACCCATTCAATGGCTCGTTTCAGCCTTCTAAGTGTAGTATCCTTTCCGAGGAGAGACATGATGTGGAATAGGCCTGGGCCAACGGTCCTGCCAGTAAGGGCGAGCCGTGTCGGGTGTATAAGGAAACCGCCGGAGATTCCCAGGGTATCTATGAGGCCCCTGTAGGCGCTTTCCACCGTCTCTAGTGAGAAATCGGGCAATTGCTTAAGAACATCGTACGCCTTTTCCAGGAGATCTAAGACACCCTCCCGGGCAAAGTGCTTTACCACGCCCCCTTGGTCATAGTCCCAATCCTCTGAAAGGAAGTAGGATATGGCGTCGGGCACCTCTTCGAGCGTCCGGACTCTCTCGGAAACCACAGACACCAGTTCCTTGACCTGAGCCCTCTCCTCCGCGGTGATGTCCGCCGGGACCAACCCAGTCTTCTGTAGGTGAGGGATGCTCAGCTGGGCCAGGCGCTCTGGGTCTGCCTGCCTTAGATAGTGCCCGTTCATCCACGCCAGCTTGGTAACGTCATAAATGGCCGGCGTGGACGATATCCTGTCGAGGGAAAACTTATCGACCATCTCAGGTATGTCCATGAATTCCTGATCATCCCCAGGGGACCAGCCAAGGAGAACCAGGTAGTTCAGGATGGCCTCAGGAAGGAAGCCTGCCTCGCGAAACTCCTCGACGCTGGTGGCCCCGTGTCGCTTGCTGAGCTTGCTCCGGTCTGCCGCCAGTATCATAGGCACGTGAGCAAATGCGGGAACCGGAAGGTCCAGGGCTTGGTAGATCATGACTTGGCGGGGTGTATTGGAGACATGCTCGTCACCCCTGATAACGTGGGTAATCTTCATACCGACGTCATCCACTACACAAGCGAAGTTGTAGGTGGGCATGCCGTCAGACTTCATGATGACGAAGTCACCAATGACTAGATTGTCAAAGGTCACGTTACCCCCGATCAAGTCGCTAACGATAGTGGCACCGCTGTCCGGGGTCCGAAGTCTCAACACCCATGACCTTCCCTGGGCCTCCAAGGCCTGTCTCTCCAAGGAGGTAATCTCCCGGCAACGCCCATCGTATCTCGATAGATCCCCTCTCTTCCTTGCTTCATTCCTGCGTTGCTCTAGTTCCTGTGGGGAACAGTAACAGTGATACGCTAAGCCTGTCTCTAGCAGTTCCATGGCGGCTTCCCGGTAAAGGTCCTTGCGCTGTGACTGCCAGTAGGGCCCGTAGGGGCCCCCCACCTCGGGCCCCTCGTCCCAGTTTAGTCCCAGCCACTTTAGGCTATCCAGGATCTGGCGGCAGGAATCCTCCAGAGTGCGTTCCGTGTCGGTGTCTTCCACCCTCAGCACCAAGGTGCCACCGTGCTTGCGTGCAAATAGCCAGTTGAAAAGGACTGTTCTCGCTCCTCCGATATGCAGGTATCCCGTTGGGGAAGGAGCAAATCGCACCCTAACAGTCACAGGTGTACCTCCTAGCCTGTCTCGCAGCGCTTCAGCAGACTCTCCCAGTTCCTGTCAACCCATCCCTGCAGCTCATCCAGGATAGCCTTATTATTTCCCTTGAACAGGTGCCGGAACCGCCCTTGCCTCTTTAGCCACTCTTCCAGGGGCTTCTTCTCCTTTGGTTTCTGCGTTAGCCTCCATACACCGTCCTCTACTTCATAAAGGGGCCAGTAACAGGTGTCTACTGCCAGCCGGCACAGGTCTATGGTCTCACTGGTCTGAGTGCGCCAGCCCCTTGGGCAGGGCGCCAGCGCGTTTATGAATGCGGGGCCATCGGCCGCCAGGGCCTTCTCCATCTTCTTCACCGCATCTGACCAGTGGCTGGGAGACACCTGGGCCACGTAAGGTATGTTGTGAGCAGCCATTATGGCTGACAGGTCCTTCCTATGCATTGTCTTACCCGGCACCTTGCTTCCCGCGGGGCTTGTTGTGGTGTCAGCCCCTAAGGGAGTGGAGCTGGAGCGCTGGATCCCAGTGTTCATGTAGGCGCCGTTGTCATAGCAGACGTACACCATCTTGTGGCCTCGTTCAGCGGCCCCGGAGAGAGCCTGGAACCCTATGTCGTAGGTTCCTCCGTCTCCTGCGAAGGCAACGAACTTGATGTCTTCCTGGATCTTCCCCTGCCTCTTCAGTGACTTGTACGCTGCCTCAATACCGGAGATGGTGGCCGCCGCATTCTCAAAGGCTGAGTGCATCCATGATGCACGCCAAGCCGTATAGGGGTAGATGGTCGTGGCAACCTCAAGGCATCCTGTGGCATTGGCGAGTACCAGCGGAGTGTCCGCTGCCTTGAGCAATTGCCTCACAACGATGGAAGCACCGCAACCTGCGCAGAGGCGATGTCCCCCTGTCAGGAGCTCGGGCTTCCTTGTAAGCTCTTTAAGGGTCGCCATAGAAATCCCTCACTCTCTAACGCCGATATAGGCGACGTCGGATTGTCCCTTGCCTGCCTCTGCAGCCTCAACGGTGGACTGGTAGACTGCCCTGATATCGTCAAGCCCCACATCCCTACCACCCAGGCCGTATACAAAACCCTGGGCTATTGGCTTGGTGGCTTCCTCGTACATTATTGAACGGATCTCCGTGAACAGGGGACCGCCAAGGCAGGAGTAGCTGTCGGCCCTGTCCATCACTGAGAAGGCCTTCAGGCCCCTGAGTGACTCAATGAGTTCCTCCCGGGGGAATGGGCGCAGCACGCGGAGCTTGAGAAGGCCGGCCTTGACTCCCCTCTTGCGGAACTCGTTCACCACGACCTTGGCTGTGCCAGCTGTGGAATTCAGGACCACCACTGCCACTTCCGCCTGGTCCATCTGGTACGCTTCGAACAGGCCATATCTCCTCCCGGTCAGCCTCTCGTACTCCCGGGCAATGTCCAAGATGATTGGCTTGGCTCGGTGCATGGCTTCAGCCTGTTGCTTCCGGAACTCGAAGTAGTAGTTCTGAAGCGCCAGCGGCCCTACTGTCATGGGCCGTTTGGGCTCAAGGAGGCTATGTTCTGGCTTGTACTCCCCGACAAAACCACGCACCAGCGCATCGTCCTCAACCACAAGGTTCTCCAGCCCGTGACTAGTGATAAAGCCATCCTGGCATACCATAGCCGGCAAGAGCACATCGGGGTGCTCCGATATGCGAACGGCCTGTATCATGTTGTCATAGACCTCCTGGGCGTTCTCCGAATACAGCTGGAGCCACCCAGAGTCCCGGGCACCCATGGTATCACTATGGTCGCAGTGTATGTTGATTGGACCGGAGAGTGCCCTGTTCACCACTGGCATCACGATGGGATTCCTGTAAGATGCCGCTATGTACAGCATTTCCCACATCAGCGCGAGGCCCTGGGAGGATGTGGCCGTCATGGCCCTGGCACCCGCCGAGCTCGCAGCTATGGTGGCGCTCATTGCGCTGTGCTCGCTCTCCACGGTAACGAATTCCGTCCTTACCTTGCCATCGCTCACGAAGCTTGAAAAGTACTGGACTATGTCAGTCTGAGGTGTGATGGGATACGCAGCCACCACATCAGGATCGATCTGCTTCATGGCCAAGGCTACAGCTTCATTGCCAGTCAGGGCCACCCTGTTCCCCATCTTTAGGCCCCCTCTCCCATGGCAGACTCACTCTCACTGAGCATGTCTATGGCGTGCACCTTCTCGGGGCATTCCATCTCACATATGCCGCACCCCTTGCAGTGCTGGTAGTCGATGCCTGTTACCTTCCCATCGGACACGATGATGGAGGAATCCGGGCAGAATATCCAGCACCTCAGGCACTGGATGCACTTGTCTTTGTGCCAGATGGGCTTGTATGTCCTCCATGCGCCTGTCTCATAGGCCTCAGCATTGCCAGCCTGCAGTATAACGGCCCCCCTGGGCAAGTCCTTCCACCCAGTGTTCTCAGGCAACACCCGCTCCCGCTTCGCGGTCATTCGCCCTTCACCTCCTGGAACGCCCGGTCCATGGCTTCAAGATTGCCTTTCACGATCTCTTCCCTCGCCTTGAACTTCTTGTGCAGCTCATGCTTCATCAGGTTCAAGAAATCCTCCCGGGACAGCATTCCGGTGACCCTCATCAGCGCCCCCATCATTGGTGTGTTGGGTATGTCTCTCCCGATGGTCTGTAAGGATATGCGACTGGCATCCAGCGTATAAACGTGGTAAGCCTCATCAAGCCCGAGTCTTTGTCTCATCTCCTCCGGGCCATGCGGGGTGTTGACAATCACGGTGCCTCCCGGTTCAAGCCCACGCGTGACGTCTGTTGACCCGATGAGCGTGGGGTCCAGTACAACAACGAGCTTCGGGTTCGCCACATTGCAGTGAAGGGTGATGGGTGCCTCGCTTATCCTGTTAAAGGCCAGTATGGGTGCTCCCATTCGCTCTGGCCCGTATTCGGGAAACCCTTGGATGTACCTGCCTGCGGCCGATGCTGCCTCCGCCAGCATGACAGCGGCGGTCTTCGCACCTTGACCGCCCCTGGCATGCCATCGAATCTCGATGAGCTCCGGCAACTCCTCTACCTCCCCGTGCATCGAATTCCGATGGGACTCCTATTCGACTCTCTCCCCGGGGCGTCGCAAAAAGCAAATTGCGATCCACCAGGATCGGCTATCGTGAAGCCCCAGCCCAGGGCTCAAAGCCAATCATTTGCCTTCTCCGCCGGATTTGCGGTTTGCCGCAGTCCTATAAGAGTGTAGCAAACTACCCATCTACAGTCAATGATACGCTCTGGAGCAGCGCCGGAATCGCAATAGACCCATCCCGTCCCAAGGAGGCGGGCACTAGCGACATTCTTGCCGCATTTTCCAGGCAGAACACAACCTCTTCCGCGCTGTCCAGGTTCTCAGTGAAGGCCAGGTCTTGGGAGCCCGAGGCACTCTTGGTATCCGGCGGATAGAAGACAGCGACTCGCTGCTTATGGCAACAATCATTATTGGGACGCCCAAGGCAGTACAGGCCAAGGAATGGGGGAAGTGGGTATGGATGATGGCACTTACAGGGGAGCTTGTCCGGTACACAGCCATGTGCATGCGCCATTCTTCCGAAGGCCTTCCTCCAAAGGATCGGCCCTCTTGTGTCCACCTCCACCATGTCCTCCGGCCTTAGGCTAGCCTTGTGGACCCTGAAGGTGCAATCAAGAAAGGAGACGCCGCTCGCAACCGCACACCCAGGTTGCCGCCGAGGGCGTCATAAGGCATCTCTCGAAACAGTCCCAGGGCGCACTCGGCCATCTCGTCGTATGGGTATGACCCACTTTGCTTGTTCCCAATCTTATTATGGTATCCGCTAGAATGATAGCACTAGAGAATATGCCCGGTCAACGCTCTAGACAATCCGCTGGACGATGACGAGGAGAGCAACACCGGGAACGCCAAGGTAACCGGCAATGGCAGCCGTAGCGAGGTTGATGGGTAGGTGGGCTCCAAAGTAAGAGGCTACTAGATTGAAAACGAAGAGGCCTAACCCGCCAAGGGCCATGTGATAGGCTAGGGAAACCAGTAACTTGGCGGGTATCCAAAGCACCCGGATAAGGAAGTAGAGCAGAACAAGTCCAGCTCCGTAGGCCAGTAGCATGCTATTATCCATGATGTCCCCTTGCCTCCCACGAAGGCACTGTCTACTTCATGGTATGGTTCGGGGACAAACTTATGCTATGGCTCTAGCGGGTGGGTCACATTTTCCTCCCGGGCTTGCCTGAGCACACACATGTATTTTCGCTGGGCAGCCTCCATCAAGTAAATGGCATGGTCGACTAGTTCTGGGTCTGAGACGTTCTCGAAGTGAGCCTTGGCTACCATCCACTCTCTCCGGGCTTCTTCCACTGCTCGAAGCAGTCCTGGAGCCTCGGCCTGGACCACTTCCTCATCATGGGGTACCAGCCGGGCGGCCAAACCCGAGAAAAAGGATAGGATCCTGTGCATCTTCCATCCCTCCAGGAAGACCCTCTACCCTAAGATACGCAAGGGTTCACGGATTCTCCCCAGAAGCAAGGATAGCCAAAAACTGGGTATTCTATTCAGGAACTGGGAGCGATTCGATAAGGTCCCTGGCTGGCGGGAACAGAGGCAGGGTCACAAGGCAGGTGCCTATGCCCCTATAGGGAACGGCGGCCTTCCAGCGCCTTAGTAAGCGTGACTTCATCAGCATACTCCAGGTCGCCCCCGACAGGGATTCCGTGGGCGATCCTGGTAATCCTGATGCCCAGGGGCTTGATCAGCCTGGCCAAGTACATAGCGGTGGCTTCCCCTTCAATGTTGGGATTGGTAGCAATGATTACCTCCTGCACCTGAGAAGCATCAAGGCGGGAAAGCAGTTCCTTTACCTTTAGGTTCTCCGGACCTATCCCGTCCATGGGGGATATGGCACCATGCAGCACATGGTAAAGGCCTCGGAACTCCCGAGTCCTCTCCATTGCAGCCACATCCCTAGGCTCCTCCACTACACAGATCACGGTCTCGTCACGCCCGCCGGTGCACATGGCGCAGGAGTCGGTATCCGTCAGGTTGAAGCAAATAGAACAGTACCTCAGCCTCTCTCTGGCATCGGTCAGGGCTGTCGCCAGTCGCCTCACATCGTCCGGTGGCCGGTTGAGGAGGTGAAACGCTAGGCGCTGGGCGGTCTTGGGGCCTATACCCGGTAACCGGCTGAGCTCCTCTATAAGCTTTGCCATGGGGCGGGGATAGTACATAGACACCCTCCCGTTTACATCAATCCGGGAATGTTCAAGCCCCCGGTAATCTTCGACATCTCTCTGTTCACCATTTCCCTGGCCTGCTTCAATCCGTCATTGACGCATGCCAGAACCAGGTCTTGGAGCATTTCGGGATCATCCGGGTCTATGACATCCCGGGCAATCTTGATGTCCTTGAGTTCCAGGTTACCATTAAAGGTGGCGGCTATCATGCCGCCGCCAGCTGAGGCCTCCACTGTTTTCTCACCTAGCTCAGCCTGCATCTTCGCCATGTCTGATTGCATCCGCTGGATCTGCTTGAGCATCTTGCCCATATCAAGTCCCATTTTATATTAACTCCCCTCTTCATTATCCTCGAGGTCTACAAGAGCTCCGCCAAAAACCTCTGCCACCACATCCAGGGGATCACCTGCAGGTGGCGAAGGGCTCTGGACTGCCTGGGAGTCCCCGCGTAGCTGGCAAGATATCTTCAGCCGCTGTCCCACCATGCTCTCCAAGATGTCGCCCAGCATTCGCGCGTTGGATGCCCTCTCCATAGCCCCTTTGTGGAACGCGGTGCGAAAGCAGAGAACGAGGGTCTCCCCTTCCACGGCCGTGGGCTTGGCATCAAGAAGCAGGGCCTGCAAGGGCGCGTGTAGTTTCCTGGCTTGGAGCATTACCTCCTGCCACACGCCCTCCACCGTGTCCAAGGTCACACCCCCGGGGGAGGACCCGGCCGCCCGTGCCTTGGCCGGTCCAGCCTTCTTGGGCTTCTCCTGGCACGGCATCGCAGCGCAAGCCGTCTCTTCTTCATATCCACGAGCATGGCACAATCTCACCGCAAACAGTTCAAGCCACAACTGCGGCCGACCAGAAAACCGTATCTCACCGCCAGCCTTGGAGAGCAGGTCAAGCGCGCTCAATATGCGCTCCTTCCCGAAAACCCTGGCCTGTTCGCGATAGAGCGCGTCGTCCTCAGAACTCAGGTCTACGAGGCCTGCCGGATCCCTGACGGAGAGTAGTACGAGGAGGTCCCGGAAATGGTCTCTCAGATCCTCGAGAAACTGCCCAAGATCTACCCCCTGGCGGGCGAAGAGATCGATCTGGCCTAGCGCAGACGCCACATCCCCTCTTCCTATTGCCTCAGCCAACTGGTACACAACGTTGCGCCCGACCCGCCCCAGCACTTCCAGAACGTCGTCTCTTTTTACGTCCCCCTCTGCGTACACAGCGCACTGGTCAAGGAGCCCAAGGGCATCCCTGAGAGAACCCTCGGCCCTTCTTGCTATGGTCTCCATCGCGCCATCAGATACACTGACCCCGATCCTTGCCGCAACGTCTGCAAGGCGCTGCCTGATTTCCGCTTCTGAGAGACGGTGAAAGTCAAACCGCTGGCACCGGGATAGTATAGTCGGGGGCACCCTGTGGGGCTCTGTGGTGGCAAGGACGAACATGGCGTGCTCGGGAGGCTCCTCGAGGGTCTTCAGGAGGGCATTAAAGGCCTCTGGTGTTAGCATGTGAACCTCGTCAATGATATAAACCTTCATCCGGCAGTCTATGGGGGAGTACTTGACCTTCTCTCTCAGGTCGCGGATTTCTCCTATCCCCCGGTTCGAGGCCGCATCAATCTCAATTACGTCCATACAGGTACCGTTGGCTATGGCGTGGCAGACGCTACATGTGGAGCAGGGCTCCTGGGCTGCGCCCTTCTCGCAGTTGACTGCCCTTGCCAGTATCTTGGCAACACTGGTTTTACCTGTACCCCGGGGTCCCGTGAAGATGTAGGCGTGAGCCGCACGATCAGCGGCAAGTGCGTTTCTCAGTGTACGCGTTATGTGTTCCTGACCCACGACCTCCTTGAAGGTCTTGGGTCTCCACTCGCGGTACAAGGCTGTATATGTCAAGATGTGCCCCTCCCTATTGGAGTCTTCTACCCCTCAAGGGGCTTTCCCTTCACATCGATTTCCTGGGCTCGCGCAACAGAAGACATCAAGAAGGGTGCGAATGACTTCGCACCCTGTGGTCTTCTGGCCGTGCACCTGGCTCCGACCTCACTCTCCAGGCGTTACCTGAGCAGGTGGCTCCGATCAGGCGCGCCTGCGGCACACGCAAGACTCCGCTTACCGCTGCTCCCTTCCAGGCCTGGCGGGGTTTACGGTCTTCCGTTGCGCAGGACCCGATCTTCCTTGCTCCTTTTTCAGGCCAGCCCTGAAGGGATACGGCCTCGGCCAGGCATCGACCCCGCTGTAGCGGGTTGCGGGTTACAGGGCACCGCTACCTCCCCGTCTAGCACGGCCAATACGAAAACAATGGCGGAAGGGGTGGGATTCGAACCCACGAGACAGGATTTGGCCCGTCTACTCGCTCTCCAGGCGAGCCCGTTCGGCCTCTCCGGCACCCTTCCACTGCTTGACTGTTGTTAGATGGCGGAGGGAGTGGGATTTGAACCCACGAGACGGCTTCTAACCGCCTACCCGTTTTCGAGACGGGCCCGTTCAGCCAGCTCCGGCATCCCTCCAGAAACAACCCGGAGCCTTTGGAAGAACTCCCTTAGGAGAGATCTGCATTCTGACTCCAAGATACCGGGTATGACCTCGACCTTATGGTTGAAACCCTCAGCCAGAGCCAGATCCACGACTGACCCGCAAGCCCCTGCCTTCGGATCCTTCGCCCCGTACACTAACCTCTCCACTCGCGCCTGCAATGCGGCGCCGAAACACATAGGACAGGGCTCCACTGTGACGTAGAGCGTGCTGCCGGTGAGTCTCCAGCCCCTAGCCCTCAAGCCTGCCTCGCGAATCGCTAGGATCTCTGCGTGGGCCGTGGGGTCTTGCAGTCTCTCCCTGAGGTTGTGGCCCCGGCCTATAACCTGGCCATCCAGGACCACGACGGCACCGATAGGTACCTCCCTGGCCTCGAAGGCCTTCCGGGCCTCCGCAAGAGCCATGCTCATGAAGGCTTCATGCTCCATAAACCACAGTTCCCCTGCGAAAAAGCATGGTGCGCCCGGGAGGACTCGAACCCCCGGCACGGGGTTTAGGAAACCCCTGCTCTGTCCGCCTGAGCTACGGGCGCAAAACGGTAGCGAGACTCTGCATAGTTAGATGGTGCGCCCGGCAGGATTCGAACCTGCGGCCCCCGGATTCGTAGTCCGTTACTCTGTCCAGCTGAGCTACGGGCGCACTATGGCGGAGGGGGTGGGATTCGAACCCACGGAGGAGATCATCATCCCCTCAACCGCTTAGCAGGCGGCTGCTTTCGGCCGCTCAGCCACCCCTCCAGATCGCTCTCTCCACTGCCTAGATATAATATCACACAGCGATGGGAAACACAACGAACTCGGGCCTGGCGTCTTTTCGATAATGCCGGCAATTCTGGCTACACCGCTGGTAAACAGGGTTTTCCAGGCTCATGCTGGCTCGTCCCGGCAGGTCTCTTGTAATCTGGCATCACACGACGCCCCGGGTGGAGCAGCACTAAAAGGTAGGTACTCGCCAAGTTCTCATGGCGGAGGGGGTGGGATTCGAACCCACGGTGGGCTTGCACCCACAACGGTTTTCAAGACCGCCGCGTTCAACCGCTCCGCCACCCCTCCGGTTAACCAGCCCTTATTATGAACTCAGCGGGACACTGGGGACACAGGCATTCAGCGGTCCGCCCACCAGGACTGGCGGCACGCTCTGGGCCAGCCTGGTTACGCCCCGTTACTTATCAGCCCCAATCTAACACAGCATCATGGCAGTGTCAATCCGTCTAGGAGCCCGAAAACCCTTGTCTTACAGGCAGTTCACCCCAACAAGCCAATAGGTCTCTGGCTGGCTCCGGTCACGACCTGAAGCCCGCCCATGTAGGGCTGGAGGGCTTCTGGTATATCCACAGTGCCATCTGCAGTCTGGCAGTTCTCAATAATGGCAGCGAGCGTACGCCCCACCGCCAGGCCCGATCCATTAAGCGTGTGCACGAATTCAGGCTTAGCTCCCTGGGCTGGCCTATAGCGAATACCTGCCCTGCGCGCCTGGAAATCTGTGAAGTTGCTGCAAGACGAGATCTCTACATACCGCTTATAGCTAGGCATCCATACCTCAACATCATACTTCTTTGTCTGGGTGAACCCCATGTCTCCCGTGCACATTTCAATTATCCTATATGGAAGATGTAACCTCCTGAGAACCTCGGCAGCGTTGTCTGTCAGGGCCTCAAGCTCGTCATAGGAGGTCTCGGGAGTCACGAACTTCACCATTTCTACCTTGTCAAACTGGTGCTGGCGGATGAGCCCCCGGGTATCTCTCCCGTGCGAGCCAGCCTCAGACCGGAAGCAGGGAGTGTAGGCCACGTAGTAGATGGGAAGGTCCTCTGCATTCAGGATCTCATCGCGATGAAGGTTCGTGACCGGGACCTCGGCTGTGGGAACAAGGTAGTAGTCCTGTTCCCTAAGCTTAAAGGTATCCTCCTCGAACTTGGGTAGCTGCCCAGTACCAATCATTGAATCCCGGTTGACCATGAATGGGGGCAGAACCTCCTGGTAACCGTGTTCAGTCGTGTGCAGGTCTATCATGAACGCTATGATAGCCCTGACGAGCCGGGCGCCCATGCCCTGGAACACGGTGAACCGGGCTCCCGTGATCTTGGCGGCACGCTCGAAATCCAGTATGCCCAGATCAGTTCCGAGTTCCCAGTGGCCTTTGGGAGCAAACTGGAAGTGTCTAGGGGTCCCCCACTTTTTCACTTCAACGTTGCAGGTTTCGTCGGGACCCACTGGCGCGGAGGGGTGCGGCACATTGGGAATCCATAGAAGCCTCTCGTCAATTTCGGCTTGGACCTCCGCAAGATTCGCATCCAGATCCTTGATCTTCTGAGACACAAATCTCATGTTCTCGGTCAGGTCCTTGATGTCTTCGCCGCACTTCCTTTTGTGACCCACCTCTTCGGATACGCGGTTCCTGAGGCTCTTGAGCTCCTCAACCTCCAGAAGGAGGGAGCGCCTGTTCTCATCCAGGGCAAGGAGGGCATCCACATCTATCTCGCTGCCCATACCCTTCTTCCCGATCGCATCCTTCACCGTATCCGGGTTCTGCCTGATGAACTTGATATCCAGCATGCCGATACTACCTCCTAGTCTAGCATGGCCGCTTTGAGGCTCATCTCGTATGGCGGCCTCAAGACCCCTCGCTCACTGATGATGCCAGTGATGTAACGGGCCGGCGTAATGTCAAAGGCTGGGTTAAGCACGGGAACCTCCCTGGGAGCAACGCTCTTCCCTCCTATGCTTCTTACCTCTTCTGGGTCTCTCTCCTCAATGGCTATTGAGGTTCCGTCTGGAATGGACAGGTCCATGGTAGAACACGGCGCCGCGACGTAGAGGGGTATGCCATGTGCGCGAGCTAGCACCGACAGGCCGTAGGTACCGATCTTGTTTGCCACATCCCCGTTTGCCGCAATCCGGTCAGCTCCAACTACCACTAGATCCACCTGCCCAACCGCCATGAAGTGCGCCGCCATGCTGTCGGTGATAAGTGTCACAGGAATCCCGTCCTGTGTGAGTTCCCAGGTAGTCAGCCTCGCCCCCTGGAGCACAGGCCTGGTCTCCGTGGCCAACACCCTGAACCTGGTCCCAGCCTCAAAGGCCGCCCGCACCACACCCAGCGCGGTCCCGAACCCCCCTGTTGCCAGGGCCCCAGCGTTGCAGTGCGTGAGGACACCTGCCCCTTCTCGAATAAGGCCTGCGCCGTGATGTCCAATCCGCCGGTTCATTGAGACATCCTCGTCGTGGATAGCCTTGGCCTCGTTCTCCAGAACAGCTACCACCTCCTCCCTGGGCATGCCCACGAGGCCTCGCGCCTTCGCCTGCATCCTGTTGATAGCCCAGAACAGGTTCACTGCGGTGGGGCGTGTGCCTGCCAGCATGCTGGCAGCCTCGTCCAGTGCGACCTGAAGGTCGCCGGGAGCCTGCCGAGCCGCCATGGCCATGCCGTAGGCGGCGCTCACCCCTATGGCAGGGGCTCCCCTTACCGTAAGGTTCCGTATGGCCTCGGCCATTTCCGTTACCGTTCTGCACTGGACGTAGCGGACCTCACCCGGCAGGGCCCTCTGGTCAAGGAGTACAACGGTGCCGTCCCGGTACTCCACCGGTGATATGTCTTTCATCCCATGCCTCCCGCCTTGGCTATGGCTTCACACTCACAGGTCCTGTCATCCGCCAGTTCCTCCACCATTCGGAAGAGCAGTCCCCTCAGCCGGTGGTTGTTTTCGCGGAAGACCCTAATGACCTCCTCGTGGGTGACGGGCTTGATCTCCGGGGAGCCCTCTAGCCCCACATCGTAGTCGGTTATGAGGCTGATGTTCACGTAACACATGCCCAGTTCCCGGGCGAGAATTGCCTCGGGATACTGGGTCATGTTGATGACCTCCCAGCCCATCTGACCAAACCACTTGCTCTCGGCCTTGGTGGAGAACCGAGGGCCCTGTATTACCACCACTGTTCCCCGGTCGTGGCACGGTATACGCAAGTGTGAGGCTGCTCGACCCGCTGCCTGCCGGCATTCGGGGCAATAGGGATCCGCGAAGCTCACGTGGGTGGTCACGGGTCCATCATAGAAGGTGTCTTTCCTGCCCCAGGTCCTGTCGACCATCTGATCGCATATGACGAACTCACCAGGCTTCACATGGGGCTGGAGGCTTCCCGCTGCGCAGGGGCCGATGACCCGTTTGACCCCCACTTCCCGGAAGGCCCAGATGTTAGCCCGGTAGTTGATGGCATGAGGCGGGTACTGGTGGTCCGCACCGTGCCTTGGCAGGAACGCCACGTTCTTGGTTCCGACCTTCCCCAGCGCCACCTTCGAACTAGGTGCTCCGTAGGGCGTGTTTACCTTGAGTTCCTCGAAATCCTCCAGGAAACCATAGAACCCTGATCCGCCGAAGACCCCGATCTCCGCTGATTCCATCCTCCGTCCCCCTCGTATAGTTTGAGTTGGAAACTGAGATGCAACATAGGGACAGATCTTGATCTTGAGGGCGTACCCCTGAGACAATCAAGCTGCGCTGGCCAGGGTCACTCTTGGTCCCTCCTGTAGCCTGGCATGGCCGGTGACTTCTCAAAAAAGAGTGAGACCCGAAACTCGGTGGTCGTTTCTGACCGTGAGCTGAGCCGGCGGCCTTGTGCCCCTGGATGTCAGCAGGTTCAGGGTGCACCCGCGCACAGGCACCCGAGTTCTCATGGCCCGCGAGGTTGAAGGCACAGCGAGCCCTCAGGGATACGACCCAAGACTTTGCCACCCGAAGGAGGCTAGAGAGAATGTCTCCGGTGTTTTGTGGCATCGATGTTAGCGCTAACTCCTTCGTGGCTTTGTGCATTGACCAGGACGGAAACCGCCTCGGTCCCGCGAGGTCTTTCGATAACGACCTGGTGGGTGCAGGTAGCCTCGTGGCATTCCTGATTGACCTGGCCAGACAGAGGCAGGCTTCGCGCTTGGAGATCGGCCTTGAATCCACCTCCGTATATGGGGCCCACCTGCGTGATTTCCTTGTTACATCCAACGACTCGAGCCCTTTTAACGCTAATGTCTATGAACCGGGCCCGGCGCTCGAGATATCCGCCGTTTCCATGACCAGGCGGCTCTTGCCCAGTATGCCGGCCTTACCTGGACCCGCTACCAATCCGGCGACTTCGATGCCCAGGAAAGAAGACTCACAAAAACCGGGAACCGTTACCTCAGCTACTACCTGGAAAAGCGGCTAACTCGTTGCGGGTGCACAACGAGGAATACCGGGCCTTCTACCAGTCAAAGTACGCTCGGGTTCCCAAGCACCAGCACAAGCGGGCCCTGGTCTTGACTGCTAGAAAGTTTGTCCGTCTGGCCTACGCACTGCTCGGCAAGGGCCAAGTCTACTTCAAAAAGCAGGTGACCGGTTAAGACGACCATTTGATCACCAGCTGCACCCGTAGCCTGAAAGGCTTCTTGCTGCCTTCTACGACTGCAAGTCTCAAATCTTCCAATTTGGTCCCCTTGACATTTCACCGTGAGTCTTAGAAACCTAGTTCCTCTCCTACCAGGACTACCTGTACAGCGGTTTCCGCTGGACATCTCTCCATGATGGTCAGCACCCTGCAGATCCGCCCGGGGGACCGGCAATCCAAACATTCGCCCTTAGTGGCACAGGGTGTGTCGCAATTGAGCCTCTTTGCATTCAGCACCGCGGCGTAGTGCCGCGCCCTCAGCATAGCCTCGTCGAGGTCTGCGGTGATCTTGTTCACACCCGCAATTATCACCACAGTCCTGGGACCAAACACCATGGAGGCCACCCTGTTGCCGGTGCCATCGATGTTGACAAGCACTCCGTCCTCGGTTAGCGCGTTGGTGCTGGTGAGGTAGACGTCGCAGTTCAAGGCCTTCCTTCTCTGTTCCAGGAGCTCAGCTCCGTAGGGCAAGGATGGATCTGTAATGAAGTGGTCGCCCCGGTCCAGGAGGGCATCAAGGATGCCAGCCTGGCGAAGAGTCATTGAGCCGCCAGTGGCCAGCAATGAACCGGGTGGCACTATCTCCAGGGTCTTCTTCCGGGCTGCAGCCGCATCGGGTACGTAACACGCTGAATACCCCCGGCGCTTGAGGGCATCTACCACTCTACTGGCCCTTGCCTCTCTGTACCATGCCCTTAGTTCTTCCACACTGGACATCTTCACATCTCCCCTCTAGAAAACTAACCCCTCGTCCCACGATATCCCTATCGGGGCGAGAGGTTCCTCCCGCGTTGCCACCCCACTTGGCCAAAAGGCCCGCTTAAATGCCGTTAACGGTGGCTCCGCCGGACTTGGATTGTGTCCGCCCGGGGCTGTAGAGGCGGATTCAGCACACCCCCTCGACCGGCTTTCACCAACCGCCGGCTCTCTGCCCGGAGAGCACGCCTACTGGTCCTCTCTTCTTCACGCCTTTGGCCATTTTCAGATTGGTTTCAATATATCACAGAGGAAGCGCCCGCCGCAACGCCTTGCAGCGCACGAAGACAGGGCCGGGCTATCCCTTCATAACCGCCAGGGGCTTCAAGACTGCCACCAGCCGGGATAGGTTGGCGCGGGCAACTACGCCCACAACGTCATCCACGTCCTTGTATGCCTCAGGGGCCTCCTCAGCCAAGGCTGTATCGCTCCCGGCCCTTACGAGGATCCCCTCTGCCTTGAGGCGGCTACGTAGGGAGGCACCCTTTATGGCCTTCTTCGCGGCTGCCCTGGAGAGCAGCCTGCCTGAGCCGTGACACGTCGAGCCGAAGGTCTTTCCCATGGATTCCTGGGTTCCCGCCAGTACCCAGGACTTCCTTCCCATGTCCCCTGGTACCAGTACGGGCTGGCCGGATGATTGATATGCAGCAGGCAGCGAGGGATGCCCAGGGCCGAAGGACCGGGTGGCCCCCTTCCTGTGGACACACAAGATGACGGGGTTGCCCTCCAGCCGGTGGTCCTCGGTCCTGGCAATATTGTGGGCAACATCATACACGAGGTGTAGCCCCAACCCGCCTGGGCTGGAACCCAGGGCCGTGGCGACAGCCTGCCTCAGGAAGTGGGTCAGGCATTGACGGTTCGCCCAGGCGAAGTTTGCGGCGCAAGCCATGGCCTTGTAGTATGCCTGTCCCTCCGGGGACCCTAGTGGGGCACAGGCCAGCTGGGCATCCGGAACGCGTACGCCATAATCCACCAGAGCCCGGGACATCACTTTAAGGTGATCTGTACACACCTGGTGTCCCAGGCCCCGGGAACCTGAGTGTACCTGGAATACAACCATCCCAGGACTGAGCCCGAAGGCGTCCGCCAGTTCCCTCTCGTGAATCTCGGCAACCACGTCCACTTCGATGAAGTGATTGCCGGATCCGAGCGTACCCAGCTGATCAAGTCCCCGTTTCCGAGCCTTGTCGCTTACATGCTCCGGGTCTGCTTCTCTCATCTGGCCTCGCTCTTCGCAAAACTCGACGTCCCGGTCTACCCCGTAACCGTGCTTGACCGCCCATGGCGCCCCGCCTAGAAGCACCTCCTCTAGGTCCCGCTTGCTCAGGGAAATGGCTCCCTTTGAACCCACACCCGAGGGAATGCTCCGGAACATCTCCTCGAGCACCCGGTGCAGCCTGGGCTGGATCTCTGCCCTGTTGAGGCTGGAACACACCAGCCTGACACCGCAGTTGATGTCATAGCCGATGCCTCCTGGGGCTATCACCCCCTGGTCCATTGACATCGCGGCCACCCCGCCAATGGGGAACCCATACCCCCAGTGGATATCGGGCATGGCTAGGGATGCCTTAACTATTCCCGGCAGGCATGCTACATTCGCAACCTGTTCGGGAGCTTGATCCCTCAGGATGTCCTGGATCATCTCTCTAGTAGCGTAGATGACCCCCGGGACCCGCATGCCTCTCTCCGGGTCGGCGGGGATTACCCAGGTTGTCTCGTCCCGCTGGGTGAGTGGTCCCTTATAGTCACTGGTCAAGGCTGTATCACTCCTTACACATCCAGGGTAACCTCAACAGAGGTGTCCGTCGCGATTACGTCTTGGTAGGTAGCGGCCTTGATGTTTCTGATGGCCAGGTGGCGATGCTGCTGAAAGGTTTCTCCGGCAAGGACGGCTGATATACCTTCTTCGCCAAGCCTTATGTCAACACACGAGGCGATTGCCCCCTCCGTCTCGTAAAGGAAGAGAACTTCGTTGAGAAGGTCTGGGACCGCGAGGCAGCGTGGGCCTGAAGCCTCGGCCACCCACTCCTGGACGGGCTTGACGGGCCCTTTCACCATTAAGGCATACATGCCGAGCACAAGGTGGGCGAGGGCCTCAGCGAGCGAGCCCCCGGTTGACTTCAGCCTCAGGTCGGCCCCTCTATCCAGGAGATAAACGCCCATCGTTTCTAGTTCCCACCGTTTTGGCCTGCAACGGTGGCCAACGCCACAACCACTTGACCCTCGCCAAGTCGAATCAAGGTAACGCCCCGGGCAACGCGACCGGTCTTCCGGATGTCGCTCACCGGAAGCCTTATGGCAATGCCCTGGTTCGATATCAGCATTACCTCGTCTGTATCACTTACAACCCGGAAGCCTACCATCCGGGCACTTCCGGTTGGGCGAGACAGTTCCATCGTCTTGATGCCTCGTGTTCCCCTAGAACGAGGCCTGTACTCTGACAGGGCAGTGCACTTGCCCAAGCCGTCACTGGCCACCACCAGCACATCGCGGCCCTCAACCACTCGCTCCATGCCCACGACCTCATCGCCGGCCTTGAGGCGAATGCCTCTCACCCCCCGGGCCGTCCGGCCCATGGGCCGGACATCATCCTCGGAGAACCTTAGACACATGCCGGAGGCGGTGGCCAGGACCATCTCGGATGAACCGTCAGTGGCTCGCACAGATATAAGCTCATCCCCCTCCGATAGGGTGAGGGCTGCAAGCCCGGCTCGCCTCAGGTGGACGAACTCTTGTACCGGCGTCTTCTTCGCAAAGCCCTTCCTTGTCGACATGAACAGGTAGCCCTTGCCTTCGAAGTCTTTCACGGGGATGACTGCGGTGACGGATTCTCCGGGATCCACTGGGAAAAGGTTGACCATCGCCATGCCTCTTGCCTGGCGTCCCATCTCCGGGATCTCGTGTACCTTGAGGCGGAACACCCGGCCCAAGCTGGTGAAGATGAGCATGTAGTGGTGCGTGGTAGTAACGAAAAGGTGTTCAACGAAGTCCTCTTCCTTGGTCTGTATGGCAGTTACTCCCCTGCCTCCCCTGTGCTGGCTCCTGTAGGCAGTGACAGGGGCACGCTTGATGTAACCTCCGTGGGTAATGGCTATGACGGTATCTTCCTCGGCAATGAGGTCCTCCACAGCGAAAATCCCCTCTTCCGGGGCTATGATGGTGCGCCTCTCATCCCCGTACCGGTCTTTTATCTCCGAGAGCTCCTTTTTCACAATGCGGTAGACCATGGTCTCGCTGGAGAGTACCGCCCTGAGGTATTCGATGGTCTTGAGGAGCTCCTGGTACTCTTCCTCAATCTTGGAGCGCTCAAGTCCGGTTAGGCGCTGGAGCCTCATTTCAAGGATTGCCTGGGCCTGCTTCTCTGAGAGGGCAAAGGATGACATAAGGCCTTGGCGAGCCTCGTCCACCGTGTGTGAAGCCCGGATCAGGCTGATGACAGCATCCAAGTTGTCCAAGGCAATCCTGAGCCCCTCGAGAATATGGGCCCTAGCCTCGGTCTTGGCCAGTTCGAACCGGCTCCTCCTGGTGACTATGTCCTTCTGGTGTTGCAGGTAGTGCCACAGGAGGTCTCTGAGCCTTAGCACGGCTGGGCGGCCTGAGACCAGTGCCAGCATGATAATGCCAAAGGTCTGCTGCAGCTGGGTGTGTTTCAGCAACTGGTTCAGGATGACGTTGGCGTTTGCATCCCGCTTGAGCTCGATGACAACCCTGAGCCCGCTCCGGTCTGACTCGTCCCGGAGGTCGGCTATTCCTTCAATCCTTCGCTCCCTGGCCAGCTCTGCGATGCGCTCCAGGAGGCGTGCCTTGTTGACCTGGTAGGGCAGCTCAGTGACAAGTATCTGGTGCTTGCCATTTTCGCTCTCCTCTATCCTCACCTGCGCGCGCATGGTTACAATGCCCCTCCCGGTTTCGTAGGCCTCCCTGATGCCCTCGCTTCCGAGGATAAGGCCGCCTGTGGGGAAGTCAGGCCCTTTCACCAGTCCCATAAGCTCTTCGGTAGAGATCTCAGGGTTATCTATGAGGGCGATTACTGCATCCAGGACCTCCGAGATGTTATGGGGCGGGATGTTGGTTGCCATGCCCACGGCTATGCCCGAGGACCCGTTACATAGCAGGTTAGGGATGCGTGATGGGAGAACCAGCGGTTCCTGCAGGGAGTCATCAAAGTTGGGGCCAACGTCAATGGTGTCTTTATCTATATCCCGAAGCATCTCCGAGGCTAACCTGCTCATCCTCACTTCAGTGTAACGCATGGCTGCGGGCGAGTCCCCGTCAACCGAGCCGAAGTTCCCATGGCCATCCAGGAGGGGATACCTGCTGGAAAAGGCCTGGACCATCCGGACCACGGCATCATATACCGAGAGGTCTCCGTGGGGGTGGTACTTGCCCAGGACCTCCCCCACGACCCTCGCCGCCTTCTTGTATGGCTTATCGTGGGTCATGCCCATCTCCTGCATAGCCCAGAGGATCCGCCTGTGGACTGGCTTGAGGCCGTCGCGTACATCTGGTAGCGCCCTGGCCACGATCACGCTCATGGCGTAGTCGATGTAGGACTTCTGCATCTCCTCTTCAATGCTTACATCCAGGACCCTACCCCGGCTGAACAATATGACCTCCTCACTTTCACCTGAGCCTCTACTTAACCTATGGTATCCAGGAACCTCACCTTATCGGCGTGGGCTTGGATGAACTCTCTCCGCGGCTCTACCTTGTCACCCATGAGAATGGTGAAGATCTGGTCCGCGTGTAGCGCGTCTCGTACCGTCACCTGGAGCAGCGTGCGAGTCTCCGGGTTCATGGTGGTGCTCCACAGCTGCTCTGGGTTCATCTCTCCCAGGCCCTTGTATCGCTGGATGGTTGCCCCGTCATGCCCAGAGTCATTCAAGTGCTGTTGGAGGGCCTGTTCAGAGTAGAGATACTTCTCCTCTTTCCCCTTCTTTGCGAGGAAGAGTGGGGGCTGCGCCGCGTACACGTAACCCGCCTCGATGAGGGGAGCCATATGGCGGAAGAAGAAGGTCAGGAGAAGGGTTCTTATGTGGGCACCATCGACGTCAGCGTCGGTATTGTGGCAGCATATGCCACCCAGACCCGCGAAGAAGTTCTCGTGGCCCTCTACGGAGAAGTCGTAGACCTGGCTTGTTCCGTGTACCTGCCTTGACGATACCACAGGTGTTGCGATGAGGTCCCCGCCGATGGCGGTGACGTGCGGCGGCTCGGTCTCGGCTCCCGACAGGATGTCTTCCACCCTCCCCTGGTCTGGGTGTCCCGCCCATACGGTCCTAAGGGAGGCCAGGGAATCCCTGCCACGAATGCTCAGCCTGCTGCCGTTCTCACTGATAAGGGGGCTGATCCCTTCTCCAAGCATAAGATAGGCAAGGTGCGAAGCCATTTCCCTGGATCTTGCCGGAAAGTCGATACCCCCGCAGTTGACGGAACCGGAGGCCTGGAAGAGTCCCCTGAGGAAAGCGCGTCTCCCCTCCTGGCTAGATAGGGCAGCGGCGGGGAGATAGCCGCTGTCCTTTCCGCCAAATCCCGCTGCCAGGCCTTTAAGGCTCCCAGGGGTTCCGCCTGGCGTTCCTTGAAAGTCTAACCGGCCCGGGGCGACCAGGAGGTCACCGGGGCGTATCTCGCTTCCCTTGGCCAGCTGTACCATGCCCCCCCGGTAAACGAAGACACTGTGGGAGGACGTGATCCGGACCGACCTTCCGCATGCCGTTGAGACCTCGTGCAGCGGCTCGTGGATGGGGTGCCTGATAACGGAGCAAATGGGCTTGAATACAGACTGGAGTGTCTCAGGGCAGAAACAGGCCACCTCGTAGTCTTGGATGCTCCTGAGGCCATCCAGGCATTCGTCAATGAAAGCGCCAGCGCGGACCGACTCCACCCGCTCTGCCTTCTTGACAAGACAGCACTCGTCCCCGTCCACGCTCATGATTATCACCCGGTGGTAGCGGGCCTTGCTGATGTCAAGCTCCTCCCCGATGCCTGTACCGAGAGCGGTGATGAGCGCCCTGATCTCCTCGTGGCTCAGGATCTTGTCCATGCGGGACTTCTCGACGTTGAGGATCTTGCCCCTAAGCGGCAAGATAGCCTGGAAGCGCCTATCCCGGCCTTGCTTGGCGGAGCCTCCGGCTGAATCCCCCTCAACGAGAAAGAGTTCAGCCAGAGCGGGGTCCTTGACACTGCAGTCGGTGAGTTTTCCAGGGAGAGACGTCACCTCCAGGGCATTCTTTCTCCTCACCAGGTCCCTGGCTTTCCTGGCGGCCTCCCGTGCCCGGGCGGCACTCACCGCCTTCTCCACGATGCGCTTGACCACAGACGGGTGCTCCTCCAGGAATGTAGCCACGCCTTCGCCCGTTACGGAGTTGACCAGACCAGCAACCTCGCTGTTGCCCAGTTTGGTCTTGGTCTGGCCCTCAAATTGCGCGTTCTCCATTTTCACATGGATCACCGCAGTGAGACCTTCCCTGATGTCGTCTCCGGAGAGGTTGGGCTCCGACTCCTTCAGGGCTCCGGTACGCCTGGCGTAGTCGTTGATTACCCTGGTAAGTGCCGTCTTGAAGCCGGCCTCGTGGGTGCCACCCTCATGGGTTCTGATGGTGTTGGCGTAGGATAGGATGTTCTCCACGTAGCCTTGGTTGTACTGCAGGGCGCACTCTATTTCCAGCCCGTTCTTCTGCGTCTTTAGGTAGATGGGCTTGCTATGCAGGACATCCTTGTTCTTGCCAAGGTTCTGAACAAAGGCGGTAATACCACCCTCGTAGCGGTACTGTGTCTTCTCCCCATCCCTCTCATCGTGGAGGGAGATTCTTAGGCCTTGGTTCAAGAATGCCAGTTCCCTCAGTCTCTGGGCAATGATGTCTGCGTTGAATTCTATGGTCTCAAATACTTCGGGGTCCGGCTTGAAGGTTACCTTTGTCCCAGTGGTCTGGGAGGCCCCAGTCCTCTCGAGATCGGTTACGGGATGGCCCCTGCTGTAACGCTGGCAGAACACACCACCGTCCCGCTTGACCTCCACCTGCAGCCACTCGGAGAGTGCGTTGACCACAGATACGCCCACACCATGGAGGCCTCCGCTAACCTTGTAGCCCCCTCCGCCAAACTTCCCTCCAGCATGGAGCATTGTAAGCGCCACTTCCACCGCGGGCCTTCCCACCTTGGGCTGGATCTTCACTGGTATTCCCCGCCCGTTGTCAACGACGGTCACCGAGTTGTCCTTGTGGAGAACGACCTTGATGTCTGTACAGAAGCCGGCAAGAGCCTCGTCAATGCTGTTGTCCACCACCTCAAATACGAGATGGTGAAGTCCCCTGGGGCCGGTGCTTCCCACGTACATTCCAGGCCTCTTCCGGACCGCCTCAAGCCCCTCTAGTACTTGGATCTGTGTCTCATCGTAGTTCTCTTTGAGTTCTTCGCCTAGAGATTTGTCGTTCTCCGGCAAGGTTCTAACCTCCCATTCCCCCGGAACACCTACTCAGTCCCAGTTATCCTCTTCCTCAGTGTCGGAGGTGTAACCGGACATAGGATGACTCCGGCGGAGGTGAAGATGAATGCTTCAGGGGTGCCGCTGGAGACATCCGTAGCCCTCCCCTCGCTTGCTACTACCTCGACAGCCTCTTGTGTGTCTCGGGAGGTCTCCACCGCTGACTTGTGGAGAATAGCCACAATGGACTCGGAGTATATGATCTCGTCTCCTCCAACGTGAACCAGCGTGGGGCTTGCCTCGGGCCTGAGGGTAAGCCGGAATCCTCCGGGAATGCCGTTCTTGTTTTCACGGGTTATCTTCGCTGTCCTCAACTGGAAACCCTCCCCTTCCCCGTATCCCGCGGGCGCGACAACCAGATTTCCACTAGTGTTCCCGCCAGATGCCTTCTCAGATCTTCCTCGGTCAAGTCCCCTGGAGCCTTGCCCGAAGCCAGAAGAGCGAGTCCCAGGGCAGAGTTCCTGGCCTTGGACACCTCTCCAGCCTGGAACCTAGCTCTTGCTTCTTCTTCCCATGCCTTTTTGAGTGTTTCCTTGGCGCACCGGTAAGCTGCGTCCCTCTCCGGTGAGGGGGTCCCCAGCGCATCAGCGCTCAGCCAGGGCTCCATGACAAGCCTCCGGATCATCCCTCTAGTAGATTGCACAAGGTTCTGCTGGCAAAACGGGCACTGGCCTTGCATGACCTCGGGATGGTGTATACCGCATGCGGTACACCTCGGGCAACCTGCTCGTTCTTGTCTCCTGGTAGCCTGTAGGGCCTTAATCAATGCCCTGGTAAATGCCCGCCTGAGGGGGGGTTGGGCCAGCGTACCGGCAGCCTTCTCCGCAACCTCAAGGTCCTCTCTGGTAACGGGTAAAGCCTCCTCGTGCTTAGAGGTGTCCTCCTGGACCACCGGGACGTACCTGGCCGGGGAGAAGTGAATGTCTCTAATGATCCCAGGGCCCAGTTGTTCAGCGAACTTCTTCAGAAAACGGGTACGGAATAGTGTGAGCTGGTGAGCCCAGGCAGCGCTCTCGACTGATACGAACAGGATGCCCTCGCTCACCCTGATGGCCCTGGATTTCTTCGATACGGTGCTGCCAGCGACCTCGGCCCACAGGGATATCGCGCGCTGGGTCTTGAGGTTTGGACCGATCCCAAGGGAGTCCACTACAGGGCCAAGCATATCCCCAAGCCGGGTCATGCCATGCTTGACCCGGCCCCTCGAGGGTGCTCTGCCTGAGCGGGAAGCCAAGGCTATTCCTCCAGTCAATGCCTCACGGGCAGGCCCCTTGTCCGAGGCAAGGCTGCTGTCTACAGGGCGCTAACCTGGCCTCGCCTTACGGAGAAGAGATTCGCATCATTCCCAAGGTCCCCGAGGTCCTCCAGGCTTGTTGTGGTGAGCACCACCTGGGATCTGCCGCTGATAGACCTCACCAGGAACTCCCGGCGCGTGGGGTCCAGTTCTGAGGCAACATCATCAAGAAGTAGCACTGGTCTTTCTCCAGTCTCCGCCTCCATCAGATCAACCTCTGCGAGCTTAAGGCTTAGCACAGTGGTCCTTCGCTGCCCCTGTGAGCCAAAATCCTCCACCAGCGACCCTTCAAGGCAGAACCGGATGTCGTCCCTGTGAGGACCAATGAGGGTTACCCCCCGGGCAATCTCCCGTCTCCTGAAAGCATTCAAGGCCTTCGCCATCGTACTCCGGATCATCCCCGGCTCTTGGTGGTACCCGGCCTTGACGGAGGGTGAATATGCCAAGGTGAGTTTCTCGGGCGTCCCTGCAAGCTCATAGTGGAACTCTCTGGCTCGCTGATCAAGGTCAGATATAACCCTCTGTCTCCTGTGAATGATCTTCGCCCCAGCCTCGGCCAACTGCTCGTCCCAAGTCTCAAGTGCCTCATCAGTAGCGCTCTTACGATCACGCAGAAGGGCGTTTCTCTGTGCCAGGACCCTGTGGTAGGTTACGAGGTACCTGTAGTAGACGGTATCGATCTGGGAGATCTGGCGATCTATGTAGCGCCTGCGGGTTGAAGGCCCTCCCTTGAAGAGGTCCATATCGTCAGGGGAGAACACTACAGTGTTTAGCTTCCCCAGCATGGCTCCGATGCTGGGCTGGGCTAAGCCCTCCACTACTGCTGTCTTGCGTCTCTTCTCACCGCTGTAGCGTAACCCTACCTTGACACTGCAGAGTGCTTCCCTAATCACCGTGGCGCCGGCTGAATAGCCAAGCTGTCCCCACCGGACCATTTCGGCATCGTGGCTACCACGGTGGGACCTGGCGGTGGATAGAAGGTAGGCGGCCTCAAGAATGTTAGTCTTTCCTGCCGCGTTTTCCCCAACGAAAACATTAAGGCCTGGAGCCAGGTCCAAGCGTAAGGTTTCGTAGTTGCGAAAGTCCTGGAGGTAAAGGCTTTCTATCTTCACTTCCTTTTATCCTCACTGCACACTCTGAAGACTCCCAGTCCTCCGGCATCCACCACGGAGCCAACGCTCACCTTACTCGATCTGCGTGTTTCAACGACCCCGTTGAGCTTTATCATGCCTGACTGGATCAGCGTTTTTGCCCTTCCGCCAGTGTCAACCGCTCCGGACCACTTCAGCAAGGCGTCCAGGGCTATGTGATCACCCCTGATGAATACCTCTTCTTCCCGCAATGCGATTTTTCACTTCTTTCCAGGTAGACTCATCCTATCTTCAGAGGCAGCACAAGGTAGACAAAGTCATCATCCCCCGGTGCCTTTATAACCGTTGCCTTGTCGGGGCCAGGCACCTGGACGAGGATGTCGCCGGAGTCAAAGGCCTTCAGTCCCTCAGTAACGTATCGCGCGTTGAAGGAAATCTCCATATCCGAACCTTGTATAAGCCCCTCTATCTCCTCGACCCCCTGTCCCACCGCCGGGGCATGCGCTGAGATGTTTATGCGCCCATCCCTCGCTCGGAGCCTCACAGCGTTGGAGGACTGGGAGACCAGACCAGCCCTGTCCAGCGCATCATGAAGTGCATTTCTCTCTACCGTGAGAACGCTGGCAAAGTCCCTCGGCATAACCCTCTCATACTCCGGGTACTGACCCTCAATCAGGCTGGATGCGAGCCTTGCTCCTCCTACCTCTAATAAAACATTCTTTGGGCCTATGGAGAGGATCCCCGGCTCATCTTCATGGCCCGAACAGAGTCTTGCCATTTCTCCTAGCGCCCTCGAGGGTATTATTGCCTCCACATCTCCGAGGTCACCTCCAAACCGAGCGCTCACCTTGCTGAGCCTGACACCGTCCGTCGCCACCATGTCTATCTTTCCCCTAGATGCCTTGAACAGAACACCCGTGAGGAGTATCCTCGATTCATCCCGGGCGCTGGCAAACACCGTTCGCCTTATGAGGGACCGTATGACCCCTTGAGTTGTCTCAATCTGGGTTAGGTTCTGTGGTGTCTTTAACTCGGGGAACCCTTCCGCGGGAAGGCCGTGTACCACGTAGTGAGCCCCTCCCCATGTGATCTCAGCTAGGGAAGCCTCGCCCACTGCTATCGATACCTCGGTATCCGGCGTCCTGCGCAGCATTTCCGCGAGATACTTGACTGGTAGCACGACCTTGCCTGGCTCCTCTACTCGGGCCGGTGTTTTCCATTCAATACGGATCTGTGTGTCTGTTCCGGACAGTCGCACGTGTTCTTCCTCAGCATCGAGGAGGATGCCGGAAAGGACTGGGACAATAGTCTGTGTTGACACAGCCCGCTGCACTGTCTGGACACCGGTGAGGATGTCGGACTGAGACACGTGAAAGCGCACGCGTGAACCCCCCTTAGGGAAGCCATGGAGTCCTTAATTCGATTGCCACGGGGTTAGTTCCTTTCTAGGTCTAGGGGGACAGGGTCTTAAGCTACTAATGATATTCTTAATAGCTAGAAGTAGTAGTAGTCGTAGGGCCTGTGGATTGTGTGTATAACCCCATGAGATGCTGTATGGAACACCTAGATGCTTGTGCACAATGCTGTGGGAAGTTCCAGTATTAGAATGCTGTGATGTGGGAAAGTCAGGACCGCGGCAGTTATTAACAGGAAAGTCCCCAGGAAACACCCAGGATATCCACCGCGTTATCAACAGGTCATGCCCCCCGGATCCGCATCACGAGGCGGGAGAGAGTGGACTGGAGGGAAGGATCGCCCTTCATGTCAGAGGAGATCTTCTCGCAGGCGTGCATGACGGTGGTATGGTCACGGCCCCCAAATTCCTCTCCAATGCGGGGAAGCGAGCAGTTGGTGAGTTCACGGGATAGATACATAGCAACCTGGCGTGGAAAGGCCACTGCTCTGGTGCGTTTCTTAACCTTCAACTCAGCGACGTCCAGGCCATAGTGATCAGCCACAACCTGCTGGATCAGGGTGATGGTAATGCTGCGGTCGGCACCTGATGGGAGCATGTCCTTCAGAGCGGTATGGGCGAGTTCTAGCGAGATCTCTTGTTTACTAAGAGAGGCATAGGCAACGATCCTGATGAATGCACCCTCCAGTTCCCGGATATTCGAGTCGAACTGGGAGGCAACGAAGCCCATAACGTCATGAGGCATGGCAAGCCCTTCTGCCTTAGCCTTCTTTCTGAGAATCGCTATCCGGGTTTCCAGGTCTGGAGGCTGGATATCCGATGTTAGTCCCCACTCGAACCGGGAGCGAAGTCGGTCCTCAAGAGTGGAGATTTCTTTAGGAGGGCGGTCACTAGAGATTACGATTTGCTTGTTGGCGGCATGCAGCGCATCAAAGGTATGGAAGAACTCCTCCTGCGTAGTCTCCTTCCCAGCAAGGAACTGGATGTCATCCACTAGGAGCACGTCAACGCTGCGATAACGTGCCCTGAAGTCTATGGTCCTGTGGTCCCTGATTGCATTTATTAGTTCATTTGTGAAGGTCTCGGAGGAAGCGTAGACTACGCTGGCAGAAGGTTGCTGCCGGAAGACGAAGTGACCGATGGCATGCATAAGATGGGTCTTGCCAAGCCCGACACCTCCATAGAGAAAAAGGGGGTTATAGGCCTTGGCTGGGGCTTCCGCCACAGCCAGCGCGGCTGCGTGGGCAAATCGGTTAGAGTTGCCCACAACAAAGCTGTCAAAAGTGTACTTAGGGTTCAAGGGCCTAACAACGGTAGAGTTCAGATTTGTGTGGTGATTTAGTGGAGGGGCATCTACATCCTGGGTTGCGGATATCTCCATGGAGGGAGGAACAACAAACTTGAGGTTGATCTCCTTATGAGTTATCTCGTGCAGCACACGTCGAATCAAGGGAGAATAGCGCGATTCCATCCAGTCCTTGGCAAACTCGTTGGCGACGCCGAGCACAATGGTGTCACCGTAGAACGCTAGCGGCTTGGTATTCTTTAACCAGGTCTCGAAACTGGGCTTCAGGAGTTCCTTCTCCATGACTTGCAGGGTTCTGTCCCACATTTCCGTGAGGTCTGGGTTCAAGAGTCCGAGCCCCCCTTGCCATTGAATGTGCAGCCTCGTTTGCGCATACGGGAAATAGCAGGATTCGCTCGGCGGCTTTCATGATCACTATTCAAGTCCGTGGTTAGAAGCGAAAGGCTCGGAAAAGCTCCTGCTACACAAGTGATACGGATCCGGTAACCAGTGAATAGCCTTTAGCGATAGTCCAAGAATGCTGGAGTGCGTCGAATTGGTGTCAGGTTTTGACATTTATAGACCATCAACAAGTTATTCACAGGTTTATTCACAGCTGTGTATAAGTGGAGCGCCTAACTGGGAAACAAGAAAACCCCTGGTAGGGCGAGGCAACCCCAGCTGCCATCGCCGGGGGGCGTCATTGTCGCCATCTAGATGATAGCAGAATCGGCGGGGCATATCAACACGGCCAGGGGTTCGGCCTAGGGATAGGGGAAGGGAGAAGGGCTCAAGAAAAGCGCGCTAGAGTGGGCAATAGCGAGCGGATTTCTTGACTGTAAAATTGGGTTGGGATATAATCTTCGAAGACGTTGAAGGTCTTGGTTTGGGAGGTTCCCGGAATGAAAAGGACATATCAGCCGAAGCGGCGAAAGAGAGCTAGGGTTCACGGTTTTCGCAGGAGGATGAGGACCCCGTCCGGGCGAAGGGTTCTCAGGGCTAGGAGAGCCAAGGGTCGCAAGCGACTGACCGCCTGAAACCGTAGGCGGTCAAAGATGTTAAGGAAGAACTTGCGCCTGCGGAGGCCCGGCCAGTTTCGCAGTGCGTGTTCGTCGGGGGACAGGTACGTGGATGCGGCCTTTGTGCTGTACGTGCGGGGTGTACCGCACGGTGGCACGAAGGTAGGTTTCGCTGCGGGCAAGCGTCTTGGAGGCGCGGTGACCAGGAACCTCTTGAAGAGGCGTTGCCGGGAGGCCTTCCGGCCTCTAGTTGATTATCTGGAAGACAACGTGCACGTTGTTGTCGTAGTGAGAGGCGCTGCGAGAGCGTTGAAGCCGGGTCAAATTCGTGAGAGACTATGCCCGCTGCTTAGGCAGGCCGGGGTGCTTAAGGAGGGTGGCTCGGATTGAAATCGCTGGTGGTGGGGGCCATAGGCTTGTACCGGCGTTTCTTGTCCCCAATCAGGCGGCCGAGTTGCCGGTTCTACCCGAGCTGTTCACAGTACGCCCTTGAATCTGTGGAGAAACACGGGATCCGGCGAGGACTCGGCCTCAGCGCCATGCGGCTATTGAAGTGTGGTCCGTGGAACCCGGGAGGGTATGATCCGGTCCCCTGAGTATATGGAACCCGGAATAATGGCAGTAGTAGTGAGGATGGGAAAAGGAGGTATTTCCCTTGCTTGATGGAATTGGCAGGGTTCTGATGCAGGGGATCGAGCAGTTCTACAGCTGGACAGGCAACTACGGGGTCGCTATCATATTGCTTACCATTGCCATACGGACGCTGCTATTGCCTCTTACGCAGTCGCAGGTGCGGTCGATGAAGAAGATGAGGGATCTCAGCCCCAAGGTGGAAGAACTCAAGAAGAAGTATAAGAACGACCAGCCGCGTCTGAACAAGGAAACCATGGAATTGTATAAGGCCAACAAGGTTAATCCTCTGGCCGGGTGTCTCCCCTTGCTCCTGCAATTCCCGTTCATAATCGCCCTGTTCAGAGTGCTGGAGAATTATCCCTACCAAGGGCCATCGAACTTCCTGTGGCTGTCAAACCTAGGTCTTCCTGATCCCTTCTACATCCTGCCGGTACTTGCAGCGGTCACCACTTTCTGGCAGTCCAAGGTGTCCAGCATGGGTGGGCAAGAGGGCGCGCAGGCGACGATGCTCTACGCAATGCCGCTATTGATAGGGTGGTTCAGCACGCGTTTTGCCGCAGGCCTTTCGCTGTACTGGGTGGTGGGCAACTTGTTTGGGGTGGCCGAGCAGTATGTGATCGGGATGAAGAAGGCGGACTAGAGGGAGGTGCTGGCTTTGGTTATGAAGGCCATTGAGGCCAGGGGAAAGACGGTCGAAGAGGCCATTGAGACTGGTCTAAACGAGTTGGGGCTTCCAAGGGACCGGGTAGATGTGGAGGTCATCGAGGCACCGGCGAAGCCGCTCTTCGGGCTCATTGGCGGGAAGGAAGCCGTCGTGAAGATCGTGCCCCGCTGCGAGGACAAAGACCGGTTCGCCATGGACTTTATCGAGGAGGTCCTTGGGGCCATGGGCGTGAAAGTAACTATCAAGGCCAGCGCCGGTGAGGATTCGATTGCAGTGGATATCGAGGGCGAAGAGGCAGCCTTACTCATTGGGCGCAGGGGACAGACGTTGGATGCCTTGCAGTACCTTGTGAATGTGGCCGCCAGCCGGGCCTGTGGAGAGAAGGCCAGGATCATCCTGGATGTAGAGGGTTACCGGAAACGGCGGGCCAGGAGCCTGGAGCGGCTAGCTGAGCAAATGGCGGATAGGGCAGCCCGGACAGGCCGTAGGGTGGTTCTGGAGCCCATGACGGCTCACGAGCGAAAGATAGTACATATGACGCTGCAGTCCAACTCCAGGGTGACTACGGCTTCTGAGGGAGAGGAGCCGTACCGCAGGGTTGTGATCAGCCCAGAAATGAGCTAAGGGCGGACGAGTCAGGCTACCCCGAAGCCCAATCCTGCTTGCTCAGGGACGTGGGCTCGGGGTTATGTGTATTATGAGGAGGTTAGGCCGTGCCTGACACGATAGCGGCGATAGCCACTGCGCCCGGGATCGGCGGCATCGGCATTGTGAGGGTGTCCGGTCCTGAGGCAATTCCCCTGGCTGTCCGGGTCTTCAGGGGCAGGAGGTCACCCCGGGAGGCGCCGTCGCACAGCCTTTCCCTGGGATGGGTGGTGGATCCAGGCACCGGGAAGAGGATTGATCAGGTACTGTTAGCAGTGATGAGAGGCCCTCGGACCTACACGGGGGAGGACGTTGTGGAGTTTCAGTGTCACGGGGGCAGCGCCGTCCTCGGCGCGGTCCTGCAAGCCCTGGCCAGTGGAGGCGCGCGGGTGGCCCAGCCCGGGGAATTCACCAGGAGGGCCTTTCTGAACGGCAGGATTGACCTGGCCCAGGCGGAGGCGGTGCTTGACATCGTGAACGCCAGGACGCCCCAGGGCCTTGATGTGGCCATTAGGCAGGTTGAGGGAGGGCTATCCCGCAAGGTGCAGAGGGTGCGCGACATCATTCTAGATGCGCTGGCCCTGGTGACTGCCGGAACGGACTTCTGCGATGACGTTGAAGGGCCGGACCTCCAAGACGTGAAGGCCTGCTGCGTACTGGCCCGTGGGGAGATCGAGGGGATGCTGTCCACGTTTGCGACGGGCCGGGTAATGAGGGACGGGGTTAGAGTTGCGATCCTGGGGAAGCCGAACACAGGCAAGTCATCCCTCTTGAATGCCTTGCTGCGGAAGGACAGGGCCATCGTCACGGCAAAGGCGGGCACGACCAGGGATGTAATCGAAGACGCAGCGAACATTAAGGGCATACCCGTGGTGTTCTTGGACACGGCAGGCTTGAGGGAGACCACGGACGAGATAGAAGGCCTGGGGGTCCAAAGGAGCAGGGATGCCATGGCGTCAGCAGACGTTGCCCTGGTGGTGCTGGACGACTCAACGGGAATAAAGAGCGAGGATCGCCAGGTACTCGAGCTGACGAGGGACATGAACAGGGTGATTGTGGTGAATAAGGCGGACCTGGGGTCTAAGCGCGTGGACATTGATTCCCTCAGGTCGGAGACGGGAAGGCCAGTCATCCAGGTATCGGCACTCCTCGGGACTAATATTGCGGGTCTGGAAACTGCCATTAAACAGGCAGCGGTGCCTCGGGGCTGCTCCTCGGAGGTCTTGGTCTCCAATGTGAGACACGGGAGAGCTCTGGAGAAGGCCGGAGAGTGCTTGGAGCGGGTCCTGGGTGCCCTGGATTGTGGCATGCCTCTGGACATCGCATCACTGGATCTTGAGGCGGCTGCCAGGGTCCTGGGAAAGATTACTGGGGAAAGCGTCACCCAAGAGGTGCTTGAGAGGATCTTTTCACAGTTCTGCGTAGGGAAGTAGGGTATACATGGACAGTGAGATTGTGGTCGTGGGAGGGGGACATGCGGGCTGCGAGGCGGCGCTGGCCGCCAGTCGCATGGGGCGTGAAACCGTTCTCGTCACCATGAACCGGAACTCCATAGCATTAATGCCCTGCAATCCTGCCATTGGTGGGCCTGGGAAGGCCCAGCTGGTACGGGAACTGGATGCACTAGGGGGGCAAATGGCGGTCTGCGCAGACCGGAGCTCACTGCAGAGCAGGATGTTGAATACCGGGAAAGGTCCAGCCGTGCAGGCGTTAAGGGTTCAATGTGATAAGGCGGCGTATTCCAGGGAGATGCGCAGCACCCTGGAGGCCCAGGAAAGGCTGGGAATTGAAGAAGACGCGGTGGAGGGGGTACTGGTGAAGGGGCGCCGGGTGACCGGCGTTATGCTGGCGTCAGGCCGACAGGTCCAGTGCGCGAAAGTGGTGCTCACTACCGGTGTCTACATGGAGAGTCGAGTAATCGCCGGAGAGGAGAGCCGGCTGGAAGGGCCAGGGGGGGAGAAATCCAGCAAGGAGCTGGCTCGTGCCTTGCGGTCCCTGGGCTTGGGCCTTGCACGGTTTAAGACAGGGACATCCCCCAGGGTGCTCCGGGATAGTGTCGACTTCAGCCTGCTGATGCCCCAGTGGGGAAGCGATCCCCCCGTGGCCTTCTCCTTCATGTCCCAGGCCATCCTGAGGCCGCACCTTCCCTGTTGGCTTACCCACACGAATGAGCGCACCCATAGGAAGATAAGAGACAATCTCCACAGGGCGCCACTGTTCACCGGTGAGATCAAGGGCAGGGGTCCCAGGTACTGTCCCTCAATTGAGGATAAGATTGTCCGGTTCGGAGACAGGCCTGCACACCAGGTGTTTCTTGAGCCTGAGGGAGAGTCGTCGGGCGAGATGTACCTTCTTGGGCTGTCGACGAGCCTTCCTGTGGAGGTCCAGGAGGAAATGGTACGCACGGTCAGGGGATTGGAGGATGCGGTGATATCCAAGCCGGGATATGCCATTGAGTATGATTGCCTGGTGCCCACCCAGCTGACCCATGCGCTTGAGGTTGAAGGCTTCGATGGGTTGTATTGTGCTGGGCAGATTAACGGGACATCGGGGTACGAGGAGGCTGCTGCCCAGGGGTTGCTGGCTGGGATTAACGCGGCGAGGGCAGTGGCGGGGAGGCCAGCCTTTGTACTGGACCGCTCCGAGGCCTTCATTGGGGTTCTAGTGGACGACTTGGTGTCCAAGGGGACCGCTGAACCCTACAGGATGTTGACTTCCCGGGCTGAGTACAGGCTGCTCCTGCGGCAGGATAACGCGGATCTGCGGTTGACGGAGAGAGGGTTTGAAGTAGGTCTCGCCAGTGAGGAAAGGGTGCGGGCGACCCGGGAGAAATCCCGTCTCATTGCCGAGGGAAAGGAACGGCTGGCCAGGAGACAGGTGAGATCTGCAGATGTGGAGGCACTGCTCAGGGCAAGGGACAGCAGCCCTGTTCACGGGGGGATATTGCTGAAAGACCTGTTAAGCCGCCCGGAGATCCAGATTGAGGATCTCATCGCCCTGGACGATTCCCTGGGGCGACTACCTGGGGAGGTTTTATACCAGCTTGCTGTGGAGACTAAGTACGCCGGTTACATTGGCAGGCAAAGGGATGAGGTGGCCCGGTTCCGGAGGCTTGAGGGGCGCCTCATTCCTCCGGATATGGACTATGGGGCGGTAGAGGGATTATCTTATGAGGCAAGACAGAAACTCTCTGCTATTAGGCCGGCGTCGGTAGGGGAGGCCCTAAGGGTTTCTGGGGTGTCTCTTGCCGACGTTGCCTTGGTACTTGCTGCCTTGGGCCACTGTGGGAGGAAGGACTCCTGAGGGAGGGCAGGGATGGCTAAGGGGGTTCGAGAGTTGCTGGACCGGGCGGCGTCGGAGGTGGGTTTGGCCCTCCAGGATCCGGTCTCGGCCGAGATCGCGCAGTTTCTGGATATGTTTATGGAACACAGGGATCTCCTGGGACTGATGGCGCCAGTCGGCTGGCGAGAGCTGGTTTACCAGCATGTCATGGATGCGCTTCTTGGCACATCCGTGCTTAACCCCATGCCCGGGGAGCGGGTGATAGACGTGGGAAGCGGTGGGGGTTTCCCGGGTGTTCCCCTGGCGGTGGCTAATCCTGGTGTTAGGGTGACGTTATTGGAGGTGAGCAGGAAGAAGGCGGGCTTTCTGAGGCGTGCCTGTGCCGCCTTCTGTGGTCGAGTTGAGGTGGAGTGCGGGAGGGCGGAGGATGCTGGCCGTGCCGGTCTACGTGGTGCCTTTGATTGCTGCGTCAGCCGGGCTGCCGGCCCAATGCCAGCTGTGCTGGAATGGTGCCTTCCCCTGGTGAGAGTGGGAGGCCGGGTTGGACTCTGGAAGGGTCCGGACCCATACGGGGAGGTGAAAGCGTCAGCCCGCGCCCTGGAAGTCTTGGGAGGGAGGCTGCACACGGTACAGCTGTATGAGCTGCCGGGGGGGTACGGGTGTCGCAGCGTTGTAATGGTGCAGAAGGAGGCTGTGACTCCAGAGATGTATCCTAGGAGAGCGGGGGTCCCGGAAAAGCGGCCACTATAGAAGGAACGAGACATAAACCTGGCGAACATACCCAGAGAGATCGCTGGAAGGGTGATGGGTGTGGCCAGGAACTGGCTGCGTTCGATGGGAAGGGGTGTGGTAGAGGAGGTCATCGAGGTTCCCATCGACCAGATTGTGTTCAACCCCTACCAGCCCCGGAAGGAGTGCAGCGAGTCTGGACTTGAGGACTTGGCAAAGTCCATTAAGGAGCACGGAGTGCTTCAACCGGTAATCCTTAAGCGGCTGGGTAAGGGCTATGAGCTGGTGGCTGGGGAGCGGAGGGTCAAGGCGTCCAGGAAGGCCGGTCTTAAGAGCATACCCGCTATCGTAAGGTGCTACGATGAGCGCGAACAGGCGCTCATGGCTCTGGTTGAGAACCTCCAGCGTGAGGACCTGAACCCCCTGGATGAGGCTGAGGCCTACAACAGAATGCTTCAGGAGATAGCGATGACCCAGGAGGAGCTGGCTAGGAAGGTTGGGAAGAGCCAGTCCACCGTGGCGAACAAGCTCCGGCTCTTGAAGCTGCCGCCAGAAGTGAGGACGGCGCTGGCAAAGGAATCCCTGACCGAGAGGCATGCCCGGGAACTCCTGAGGCTGCGCACCCCGGAACAGCAGGTTGAGGTCCTCCGGGAGATAGAGGCAAGGTCCCTTACGGTTCAGGAGACGGAGGTGCTGGTCTCCGGATTGGTGAAGCGCCCCGTTGAGCAGGGGGGTACACACGGGAGGGGCCGCCGGCTGGGCATATACCGTGATCTCCGTATATTTATGAATTCCTTTCGCCAAGTGGTGACTACCTTGAGGAAGTCGGGGGTGGGGGCTGTTCTTGAGGAGGAGGAAGACGCGGACTTTGTCTATGTGAGGGTGAGGATACCCAAGAATCGCGGTGTTGAAGGGTAGCAAGGGATGGGCAGGGCAGGAGTGGGAGATCTGCGAGGGCGGACGTGTGGGGTGAAATGGTGGCTAGGACCATTGCCATAGCGAACCAGAAGGGCGGAGTGGGGAAGACCACCACCGCAGTTAACCTGTCAGCCTACATGGCTGATCTGGGGAAGAAGGTTTTGGTCGTGGACATCGATCCCCAGGGGAATACCACGAGCGGCCTGGGGCTTGACAAGCGGAAGGTTTCCTGCTCTGTGTATGACGTGATACTGGGGGAGGCCACAGCCGAAGAGGCCATAGCGACTACCTCGGTTCGGAATCTCTTCATCATGCCGGCCAATATAGATCTTGCCGGTGCGGAGATCGAGCTCGTGCCCGCCATGTCAAGAGAACGAAAGCTGAAGACAGGGCTAGCCCCAGTTATGGGGCATTATGACTTTATCTTGATCGATTGTCCCCCGTCGCTTGGCCTTCTGACCATTAACGCCCTGACGGCGGCCGATTCGGTACTGGTTCCCATCCAGTGCGAGTACTATGCGCTGGAGGGACTGGGACAGCTCATGAGCACCATAAGGCTTGTCCAGAACCACTTGAATCCCCCCCTGGAGGTGGAAGGAGTGCTGCTCACGATGTTCGATGGGCGGACCAACCTGTCTATTCAGGTGGTTGAAGAGGTCAAGAGGTTTTTCAAGGGCAAGGTGTACTCCACCATAGTGCCTAGGAACGTACGGTTGAGCGAGGCGCCAAGCCATGGAAAGCCCATCTTGACCTACGATGCGAAGTCCAGGGGCGCCGAGGTGTATGAAGAACTCGCCAAGGAAGTGATTGCTGGTGGCGAAGCGGGGGCTAGGTAGGGGGCTTCACGCACTAATACCCGAATTCGGGCTGGACCCGGCAGGTAGCAGTGGGGTACGTGAGGTTGCCGTAGAAAGCATACGGCCGAATCCTTACCAGCCGCGACAGACCTTCGATCCGCAGAAGATGGAGGAACTCGTGGCATCCGTCAGGGAGCATGGGGTAGTTCAACCCGTGCTGGTCAGGAGACTCGGAGATGGCTACCAGCTGGTGGCGGGGGAGAGGAGACTGCGCGCCGCGAGGATGGCGGGCCTTGAGACGGTACCAGTGGTGGTTCAGGAGTTCTCGGAGTCGCAGATGGTTGAGATTGCCCTCATCGAGAACCTGCAGAGAGAGGACTTGAACTGTATTGAGGAGGCCCGGGCGTATCGCCAGCTAATCGATGAGTTCAACTTCACTCAGGAAACACTGGCGCAACGGATGGGGAAGAGCCGGCCAGAGGTGGCCAACACGCTGAGGCTTCTCAACCTTGAGGCCGATATCCAGGACATGCTGAGTGGCAGGGAGATTTCCTATGGTCATGCGCGGGCGCTGCTGGCTATTGATGGCGCGGCCCGCAGGGAGCTGGCAGCATCCATAGCCCGGGGCGGGCTGTCGGTGCGAGAGGCTGAACGCCTGAGCCAGCGCATTGCTAAAGGAGGGAAGGGAGGAGCCAGGCATAAGCGAGATCCCCTCATTGAGGATGCGGAGGAGAGGTTGCGCATGTGCCTGGGAGCCCCAGTACGCATAGAGCACGGGCGGCGCAAGGGACACATTACCATTGAGTACTATGGCAACGAGGACCTAGAACGATTGCTCGAGGCAATATTGAAACCTGTCGAGCACCGCTAACTGTTTCACGTGAAACAGGATCGGTCGTCCCCTGCTACGCCTGCTTCAGACTAGGGGGGAAATCCTTGGGGGCTTACTGGACCATCACAAACACCTACGGCATGGAAGTCCTCGCCGTCCTATCTGCAACGGCGGCGGTCCTATCCGTGGGCTTCCTGGCGCTCCTGGTGCGGCAGAACCGCCTGGCGGCGCGACTCAGGCTCTTCATGGGCTCCGGGGCTCCCGCCGATCTAGAGCAGCTCCTGGTGTCCAACCAGAACTCCCTGGCCCAGTCCAGGGATCGTATAGAGAGACTGGAGGCCTGTGCGGATTCCCTGGACGCGCTGGTTGCCGGGCACCTGCTTGGCCTAGGGATGGTGCGTTTCCAGGCCTTTTCGGATACCGGGAGCGACCTCAGCTTTGCCCTGGCCTTGATAAACGGTGCCGGGGATGGCGTGGTTATGTCCAGTCTCTACGGGCGGGAGGAGTCAAGGAATTACGCCAAGCCTGTATCAGGGGGCAATTCATCCTACCACTTAACGGAAGAGGAGCGGACTGCCATACAGAAGGCCTGGGAACAGCACCCAAGGGGGCGCGGCAATGCGGTAGGCAGCACCCCTGGCGGCCTTCGCGAAAAAAAGGGACAGGCTGGAAGGAAAATCGCCCCTTTGGGTTGAATAAATACACCCCACTAGACTGATGACGGCAGGCATTGCCGGGGCCCCTCCCAGTACTGGCTTTCGTATCATTTTGAGGAGGGCAAGCCATGCCAGGGAAGAAAGGCCGTTTCACCCTGTTCATTGTCCCCCACTCATCCAGCAAGGTTTGGTCGATAAGGTTTAGTAAGGCCCATCTAGGGTGTATCGCAGCCGCTACGGCAGCGTTTGCACTGACCCTGTGCGTCTTGGGCTCGAACTACCTTCAGATGCTTGGGCTTATGCCCGAGCTTACATACTTGCGGGAGGTTGCCGCCTGCCAGCGGCAGCAAATCAACGCGCTGGTTATGGAGGCCCACTCTATCCAGAGGGAGATCGAGGGGATCGCTTCCCTCGACCGCCAGGTACGACACCTCCTGGGTACCGTCAGCCTCACCCCTGGCAAGGAGGCCCCGGAGGTGAGGATGGCCTCGGTAGGTGGCCCCACCGCGGCGGCATCATTGGCCAAGGCGCCCGTACTTGACTCGACCCTTTCCAAGGACCAGGGGGCCGGTTCGCTAGCCTTGGGGAGCATGGCGTTAATGCACTTAGAGGATTTAAGAGGAGGAATTCCCCAGATTGAACAGGGCTTGCAGGAATCCCGCGACGGCTTAGCCGAGCTCCAGGCTGAGCTCAGGGCGTATCCGTCGATATGGCCCGCCCCAGGAAGAGTCACCTCCGGCTTCGGGTATCGCCGCTCCCCCTTTGGCTGGGGCACAGAATTTCACGGTGGCATCGACATCGCGTCCGCCTACGGGACTCCCATCGTGGCGACCGCCGATGGCGAAGTGGTATTCAACGGCTACAGGGCGGGGTACGGAAACACCATTGTCATCGACCACGGGTACGGTTATAGGACGCTGTATAGCCATAACGCACAGAACCTAGTGAGTGTTGGGGCTCAGGTCCCCCGTGGACAAGCCATTGCCCTAATGGGAAGATCGGGGAGAACCACGGGCCCCCATGTCCACTATGAGGTCCACTATATGGGGCAAAGGGTCAATCCCAAACCCTACCTGCAGGCACCCTGAACTCTGGAGGGCGGTTTATGCTAGGGCGCAAAGAAGGTACCCCCTCAGACAAGATGGATACCATCGTTGGCAAGGACACCGAGATCAAGGGGACCGTTATTGCCAGTTCCGGTCTTCGGATAGACGGGAAGATGGAGGGGGAAATCCACAACAAAGGGGATGTGGTTGTCGGTAAGGGGGCGCGTGTTCGTGCGTCTATCAAGGCCCGTCACCTTACCCTGGCTGGTGATGTCGAGGGGAACATAGACTTGTCCGGCAAACTGGAGATCGAAAGCACCGGGCGCCTAAAGGGCGATATCAAGGTGGCGGCTCTCATCATAGCAGATGGGGGGTTTTTCGACGGTTCGAGCAAGATGGCTAAGGAATTAGAAGATGCCAGCCACGCGGTAGCACGCGGGCATAAAGACTAAGAGACTTTCCCCAACGCACTAAGCAGGGAGAGCCGTCACAGGAGGCCACCGAGTGAATGCAATCTTCATAGTTAACCCTGCGGCCCATGGGGGTAAGAGCGTCAAGGTGTGGTCCCTGCTGGACCGCATTCTTGCGAGTAGGGGATTGCCCCGAGACGCCATATTCACCCAAGCCCCCCTCCATGCCACAGAAATCGCCCGGGCCGCCGCTGGTGAAGGGGCCAAGAAAGTCTTCGCCGTCGGGGGAGATGGCACGGTTCAGGAGGTCGCTAACGGCCTCGCGGGTTCAAGATCCGTCCTGGCACCCATACCGGCGGGCAGGGGCAATGACTTCGTCAGGGCGCTGGGCCTGCCAGCTAATCCCGTAAGGGCCCTGGAGGCCGGGATGAATGGTTCCTCGAGGCAGATTGACCTGGGATGGGTTGAGGCAAGTAGCGGAAGGCGGTATTTTGTCACCATCGCTAGCGTGGGCTTCGATGCTGAGGTTGCCCAAGAGGTGGCAAGGGGAGCAAAGCGACTGGGCGGAACCCTGACCTACCTTGCGGGTCTCGTCAAGACCTTGGCGCGATACCAGGCGTACCAAATTGAGCTGGGCCTCGAAGACCAGCTTCCAGTCAAGATGACTGCCCTCTTCGTTGCAGTGGGAAACACTCCCTACTACGCAGGCGGCATGAGGATGGTGCCCGGTGCCCGGCCCGATGATGGTATCCTCGACCTATGCCTATGCGGAGGTCTCACCAGGTTTGAAACAGTAAAGTCGCTGCCCTTGGTCTACCTGGGGATACACGGAAGGCACCCAAAGGTTTCCTTTATGAAGACGACCCAAGTCACGGTCACCTCCAACCAGCCCCTGACGGTTCAGGCAGATGGAGAGGTAGTGGGGAGGTGTCCTGTCTCCTTCGGCGTTGCCCCTTCGGTGCTTAGAGTGGCGTCCACGGGTCATGGGCCCCAGTGATTAGTGAGCATGGCACCCGCGCCCCAAAACAGCTGGCGGTCCTGAGATCCCGCCCCGTCTTGACGGGTTGCAGCAAGGAGTGAGCGCGGGTACTACAGGGGGGTGGTGATCCTGCTCTACAGCGATCGTCACGAAGCCGGTGAAAGACTCGCGGAGCTCCTGCAGGACCTATCTAGACAGAACCCAGTGGTACTGGGTGTTCCTCGAGGTGGAGTCGTGGTCGCAGCCCGCGTTGCCCACAGGCTCACGGCTCCGATGGATGTTGTGATTTCGCGGAAGATCGGGGCTCCGGGAAACCCCGAACTAGCAGTGGCGGCAGTAACCCCCGATGGTGATGTGTTCACCGACCCTAGGCTCGGCGGCATCTACCGGCCAAACCAAGACTACCTGCAACATGCAGCTGAAACTGAACGCCAGGAAATCCAGCGGAGACTTGCCCTGTACAGGGGTAAGCGCCCCGCGATCACCTTGAAGGACCGCGCGATCATTGTCGTGGATGATGGCGTAGCCACCGGCCTCACCATGGCGGCATCCCTGAGCTGGGTGAAGAGGCAGTCCCCTGCCTCCCTTGTCCTGGCGGTGCCGGTGGCCCCCCCATCTACGCTGAGACATCTAGAGGGTTTCGTGGACAGGGCCGTGTGTCCCCTCACCCCTGCCGGATTCTACGCCGTGGGGCAGTTCTACCGTTTCTTTGACCAGACCCCTGACGAAGAGGTGATAAGGCTCCTCTCACTGCATAACTCCCCCGGGCGATACCAAGACTAACCTGGGGGGTGGTCAACCTGCGAAGACTGGTTGCCGTTGAGGCTGGGCTCGGGCCCGTCAAGGATGAGCTGGAGGAACGAGGGTTTACCGTGACAACCCTGGAGGAACCGGGCTGGAGGCGAGCGGATGCCATCGTTGTGGGAGGCATCGACTCCAACCTCGCGTCTTTTCAGGAGGCCAGCATAGCAGGTCCAGTCGTGCTGGCGGCAGGGAAGACACCTGAGGAGGTCGCGGACGAGATCTCCACCCGGCTGGGCTAGCGGTTAGATCTGGAAGACCGCATGGCACCGTCTAGATGCGGGGATGCCATTACCAGCGAGGCCGAGATGATCTCGGCCATTTTTACTACCAAGCTGAGACGAGTGCTCTGCAGTACCGCGTACTCCATGAAGCCTCCCACGTTTACAGTGCCAGTGATGAACATCTGGCCAACAGTGGGCAGGTCCTTGTTAACCGCAGCGCCAGGCCTTAACGGGCCCTTTCCCACCGCGACGGTCCCGACATGCTCAGGGCTCCCCAATGACGCATCAACCGCTACGAGAAAAGGGCTCTTCCACCTGGCGCGGAGTCCGGACAGGACATCCATCAGGTTGATGGCGTGTACCGGTTCGTCCAAGGTGCCCCAGACCCTCTCGTCCAGGAGTCTAGATGCTTGAAGCCTGGACCCGACCAAGGGCCCGAGGGCATCCCCCGTGGAGCGGTCCGACCCAATGCACAACACGACGCAGGGAGAACACTGGCCTCGCATGTCCTCGGCCAGCATCCTAATGGCCCTTGTCAGCCTGTTTACCACCTGGGGATGGGCTACTGGAACACGCTGAACAACTACCTGTTTTCCAGTACTCTCCGCGTGGGACATGGGCATCCTCCTGGTCCCGAGCCTGTGTACCGCCTTTCAAGTATATGGTATAGTGATGTTGGGTATGCTCCAGTTCCCGTAAGGAGGTCCCAGTGAAGCACTCAGGCCTGTTCGTCATTCTCTCAATGGGCGTAGCGGCCGCCAGCGTTCTCGGGGTGACCGGTTTTGTGAGGCATGCCGGAGGCCCCCTGTGGTGTGAAAGCCTAGCAGCTTTCCTGGCCGCGAAGCTGGCAGGCGATGCAGTCGGCGTGCTACGCAGGACCGCCCAGACTTTCTTCTACGAGGATTTCTTGAAGGAGGCGGCAATATACATTTCCGGGGGGATTTTGTCCGTCGCCGCCATTGTCCTCGCGGAGAGATTCATAGGTGGGTCAGTGCGCCCGGCCTTTCCGGCCTTGGGCATGCACGCGGTGTTCCTCCTGACAAGGGCTGCGTCGGGGAAACCGCTATAGACCCAACAGGAAGGAGGTCATCACGTTGAACTGGATAGACACCGCGATCCTGGGTTGCCTGGCCTTCGGGGCTGGCATCGGATGGTTCCGGGGGTTCATCAAGATGGCCTTGGGAATCATCGGTCTCTTTGCGGCACTTCTAGCGGCCGTTTTCGGATCCGGCCCGCTCACCGCTTGGGCTGAACGCTCGCTGGGGCTCACCGACGTGACCAGCTCCGCCATTTCCAGTCACCTGGACATCCCCGCCAGCGCAGGAGAGATCAGGGCCCTCCCGCCATCCCCAGAGGGCTTTGGCGAGGTTCTCTCCGGCCTAGGGCTACCCTCCATTCTCTCAGGAACCTTCCACAAGTTTCTTGATGCCCTGTGGATCCTGCAAGGTCCGGGGGAGCACCCATCGCTGGGGGCCTTCATCCTGGAGGGGATGTCTCATATGGTCCTGGTATCCTTGGCGTTCTTCCTAATCTTCGTGGCAGTGCGCTTGGCCATATGGTTTCTCGCCAGCGGTCTCACAACCACCGTGAACGCGAGTTTCCTGGGCTCTGTAAACCGAAGCCTGGGGGTACTCCTAGGATTGGCTCAGTATACCCTGCTCATATCGATCCTGGCCGGCTTTGCCACAGCGCTAGGTGCCATAATGCCCTCGAGTGGTCTATGGGGAGCCATGGCAGCCTCTCGCCTGGTTCCCTTCTTCCTGCCGGTGTTCTCGTCGCTAGTGTCCTTTGCCAGCAGTTTCTGGGGTTGAATGGAGGGAGTTGCCCGTGGAGTTCGTTACGTCAGCGTGGGACAGGTTCCTTACCGAAGGAGATGTTGTGTTGTGGGTGACCTCGGGTGCCAGGGTGCTGGTAATCATCCTGGTGGCGCACATAGCCACGAGGCTGGTATCGGCACTGATAGATAAGACCTTCGCAGTGAAGGACAGGCAGTACGGCATTGTAGATGACAAGAGGGCGAAGACCCTGGCCAGTCTCCTCCGTAGCGTTGCCCGCTATGCCATCGACTTCATTGCCGTTGTTACCATTCTGGAGGTATTCAGAATTGATACCAAGTCAGTTCTGGCCGGGGCGGGCCTTATCGGCTTGGCCGTAGGTTTCGGTGCGCAGAATCTTGTCAAGGACATCATCACGGGCTTTTTCATCGTATTTGAGAACCAGTTTACGGTGGGAGAGTTCGTGGAGGCAGGAGGCGTTACTGGCGTTGTTGAGGAAATGGGATTGAGGGTTACCAAGTTCCGGGACTTCACCGGAGCCCTGCACGCCGTGCCTAACGGCACCATCACTACCTCGACCAACTGGAGCAGGGGCAACATCCGCGCACTAATAACCGTGGACGTTGCATATGAGGAGAACCTGGACCGCGTCATGACTGTGCTAGAGCGTGTCTGCGAGGAGATATCGCGTGAGGTCGGCACCATAAAGGAGGGGCCCAAGGTCCTTGGCGTAAGCGACCTTGGGGCATCAGGGGTCAGCATCCTGGTATTGGCAAGGACAGAGCCATTGGAGCAGTGGGGGGCCGAGAGGGAAATGCGCCTCAGGATCAAGAAGGCCTTCGACGCAGAGGGGATTGAGATGCCCTACCCCCGAAGGGTCCTTGTTCCCTCCGACATCACCAAGGTCGGCCCGTTGCCCAAGGTGGAGGGTGAACGGTGAGTGCCAAGCCCGTCCCTCTCAAGGTGGGAGACATAATTCGCCTGAAAAAGCCCCACCCCTGCGGTGGACACCACTGGGAGATCACCAGGACTGGAATGGACCTGGGCATTCACTGTCTTGGCTGCGGGCGCAGGGTGATGGTTCCCAGGGCGAACCTGGAACGGCGGATCAAAGAGGTACTCTCTCCTGAGGACCTTCCCGAGGAGGTTAGGCGGCGCTTGCTCCGCAGGCCAGCAAAGGAGAGTTGAACCGTGGGTTTCGCCTGTGGGTTGGTAGGTCTGCCCAACGTGGGGAAATCAACACTCTTCAACGCCCTCACAAACGCATCAGCCGAGGTGGGGATCTATCCCTTTACAACGGTGGACAGCAATGTGGGGGTGGTGCACGTACCTGATGCCCGGCTAGACCGAGTGGCTCAGGTGGCAGGGTCCGCCCGTGCATACGCCACCACCCTGCGGTTCGTAGACATTGCGGGACTCGTCAAGGGCGCCAGCAAGGGTGAAGGCCTGGGCAACCGGTTTCTGGGCCACATTCGAGAGGTGGACGCCATCGTCCACGTTGTCCGCTGCTTCTTAGATGATACGGTATGCCATGTTGAACCTGTCCTTGACCCGCTCCGAGACACGGAAACCATCATGGTGGAAATTGCCCTGGCAGACCTCGAGACCCTCGACCGCCGGGCTAAGAAGACCCTCAGGACGATGAAGGCGGGAGACCCGGAGGCCAAGAGGGAAATGGTGCTGCTGGAACGCCTCAAGGAGACCGTGGAGCGAGGGATTACCCCAAGGCTTCTGGAACTGTCACCCGGAGAAGCCTCTGTGTTGCAGCAGCTCTTCCTTCTCACGGCGAAACCCATGGTCTACGTAGGCAACATCTCAGAGGCAGAGGTCTCCAGCCCCACACTGAACCCCTTTTACCAGGCCCTCGCCGAGCGCGCCATTAGGGAGGGGGCAGAAGTGATAGCCATATCCGCCAAGATCGAGGCGGAGATCCAGGAACTCCCCCCGGAGGAAGCCAAGGCCTTTCTTGAGGACATGGGACTTAACGACTCTGGGGCAAACCGTCTCATCCGTACATGCTACCAGGCACTAGATCTCATCACCTTCTTCACCGCCAATTCCAAGGAGGCAAGAGCCTGGACCGTGCCCAGGGGGACTACCGCTCAGAGAGCCGCCGGGAAGGTCCACAGCGACATGGAGAAGGGCTTTGTGTGCGCCGAGGTTGTGCCGGCGGAAGTCCTGCGTGGAGTGCCCTCGTATGGCCAAGCCAGAGACCAAGGCCTAATCAAGCTTGAGGGACGGGACTACGCCGTGCAGGACGGTGACCTGATGCTCTTCCGGTTCACCTCATGAATGCCCGGACCCCGTGGATAGACAATATCTGTTCCGCCTGCGTAATCAAGGGATCTTAAGGGGTCTACTGATCCTTGCTGGCGCCCGCCGCCAGTGTTATAATGAACGAGCGGTTGCGCCAAACCAAGTCCCGGCGCGACCAGGGGTTCCCGGATGGGCCCGGTGGACCTCCCTGCCCCCGTGAAGGGGGCCGAACAGTCCGTAGGGAGGAGGTACATAGTAATGAGGCCTTACGAGATGATGGTGATCCTCAAGGCCGATCTGGAGAGCGAGGCAGTAGAAGCCTTCATTGAGAAGGTTTCCTCGATGATCCAGACTCGGGACGGGGTAGTCGACGAGGTGATCAAGTGGGGCCGGCGACGGCTGGCCTATGAGATCAATGACCAGAAGGATGGCATCTACCTCATCTTCAACCTTCACTCAAACCCCGATGTCCCCAGGCAGCTGGATAGGCAGCTCAAGATCACTGATGAGGTGCTGCGATTCATGGTGATCAGGACCGACGAGTGATCCACATGACTTGAAGGGATGGTGTAGTCTGTGCTCAATAAGGTAATCCTTGTTGGCCGACTAGTACGGGATCCCGAGCTGCGGTACACCGCCAGTGGTGTCCCCGTGGCCAAGTTCGCCATAGCAGTGGACCGGCCCTTCACCAACCAGCAGGGTGAGCGAGAAACCGACTTCATCGATATTGTGGTATGGCGCAAGCAAGCGGAAACAGTAGCCAACTACCTGAACAAAGGACGGCTGGTTCTGGTGGACGGTCGCCTCCAGGTCAGGTCATACGAGACCCAGGAAGGACAGCGACGCCGCGTATACGAGGTCGTGGCCGAGAACGTCCGGTTCCTCGATCCCCGGGGAACCCATGAAGGCGCCAGTGACGACGGCTCCCCAGATGAAGGCAGTGATGGAGACGTCCCGTTCTAGGAAGGAGGAGCGCAATGGCTCGGCGTGATAGGGGGCGTAAACCGAAGCGCAAGGTATGCAACTTTTGCGTGGACAAGATCGCCCAAGTAGACTACAAGGATGCAGGAAGATGCCGCAGGTATCTTTCGGAAAGGGGCAAGATACTTCCCAGGCGTATTACCGGGAATTGCGCAGGGCACCAGCGGCAGCTGACCCTGGCCATAAAAAGGGCCCGGAACATGGCGCTGATCCCGTTTAGCGCAGAGTAAACCGTGGCACAGCAGGGGGCCCTAAGCGGGGCCCCCTTAGCGTGAGGACCTTCTTGACAGCTGCTGGCATGATGGAACAGGCCCTGTTCTGCCCACCTGCCTACTTGGAGGGACTTTCCGGGCATCTGAAGGGGAGGATATCAGGCTCCGACAGTGAAGTACCTATTTGCGTGGTTTCGGCCACGGGCGTGGCAGGAGGAGGAACCCAAGTGGACCAGGCCTCGAACATGACGAAACCCTTAGTGGAAGGGGCCTTGCTAGCGGGCATCACGGTAGTGCTGGCCCTGGCTGGTTTCTACATTCCAGTGGCGGGGCTGGTCATCGCGTTCCTGTGGCCCGTGCCTGTCGCCTTGGTGGCGTTACGCCACGGGTTGAAGGTTGGCACCCTCACAGTAACCGTTGCGGGGATCCTGCTCACCGCCTTTGTGGGACCGCTCCAGGCCCTGACTATGGCATTGACCTTCGGCCTGGTGGGCATCGCCTTCGGGCACGCAGTGCGAAGGGGCTGGAGCCCAAGCTACACACTGGTGGTGGGAACCGCCGCCATGCTCATCTCCTTCCTGGCCGGGTTCTTCCTGGGTCTACTGTTCCTGGGTATTGGCCTGGCGGAATTCGAGAGCCAGATCCGCGAAGGCATTGAGGCTTCCATGGAGATCTACAGAGGCATGGGGGTAGCCCCAGACGTGCTTGAGCAAATGGAAGAGTTCTGGGCCGGTGCCCTCGAGGCCTTTCGCCTCATACTGCCTGCGGCCCTCGTTGGGGCGGCCGCCCTTAATGCCTTCATCAACTTCCAGGTGCTCAAGGCTGTCTTGACCAGGCTGGGCTACAGCGTACAGGCGTTGCCGCCATTCGAGCGCTGGGGTCTGCCCAAGTGGACGCTGGGGATCTTCATTGTGGGACTCCTCGCTGTCATGCTAGAGAACTACCATGGAATACAGGCCGTGAGGCTTGCTGGCCTGAACGCCTATACACTGATGAATCTCGCTCTGACGGTGCAGGGCGTGGCCTTCGGATTCTACCTTATGGGCAAGTACAACGTGTCCAAGGCGTTCAAGGCATTTGTCGTAGTGGCTCTCTTCCTGTTTCCTATCACCCAAAACGTCGCCATGTTGATGGGCTTGTATGATCTCGCCAGTGATTACCGCCGCAGGGAGGTATCCCCATGAAGGTCATTCTGCTGCAAGATGTTCCCAGCCTAGGGAAGAAGGGCGATAGCGTGGTGGTCTCCCCGGGTTACGCTAGGAACTATCTTCTGCCCAAGGGGCTTGTCGTAGAAGCCACACAGGCAGCCCTGAAAGAGTGGGACGCCCGGGCTAGCCGGGACCAGAAGAAGGCGTCCAGGGAGCTGGCTCAAGCCAGGACGCTGGCAGAGAGACTCTCCCAGGGGGGGATCAAGGTGGCAGCCAAGGCCGGTGCGGGCGGGCGCTTGTTCGGCTCCGTTACCAGCAAGGACCTCTCAGAGGCCGTTTCAAATCAACTGGGCCTGCAAATTGACCGGAGGAAGATCCACCTGGAGGAGAACCTCAAATCCCTTGGTGCCTTTACTGTCACTGTGAGGCTGCACCCTGAGGTTACGGCTAACCTGAAAGTAAAGATCGTTGGGGATGAAGGAGACGACGCCCGTTGAAGAGCCTGATGGAGAAGCTGGCGGAAGAACAGCCCGAGTACCTGAATAAGCGGATCAGCTCCAATGATATGTGCCGGAGGCAGGTATCTGCCCTGTTTTCCATGCTGTCAAGCATCTACGGGGCGGATAAGCTAGTCCTGAAGGCTGGCAAGTTGGAGGCCCTGAAGGGTATGAGGTCTGATTCTCTTGAGGAGCAGATCCTAGCCCTGCAAAAGATCGTGTATGAAGACCCAACCCTTGACGGGCCCCCAAGCAAGGGTGATGTTCCTCGTATCCTCAACGAGATCGAGGAGGAGATCGCGGATCTCATCGCCCGGAGGACTGTTGAGGACACAATAGAGAAAAAGATAAATGAGAGGATGCAGAAGAGACACGACGAGTACATGAGGGAGATCCGGAATCAGGTGGTACATGAGGATGCTGGGCCCGAAAGCGCCCAGACGCTGAAGAAGCTGGCCATACTCGAGAAGCTCAACCGGACCCGGCTTTCCAAGAGCGCCATCGAGGTCCTCAGGCCGTCCAGCCTCTCGGAAGTTGTGGGGCAGGACCGGGCAATACGCGCGCTTCTTACCAAGCTCGCCTCTCCCTACCCTCAGCACGTCATCCTCTACGGGCCTCCGGGTGTGGGCAAGACCACCGTGGCGCGGCTGGCCCTGCAGGAGGCGAAGCGTCTTCCCCAGAGCCCGTTTGGAAAGGGCACACCCTTTGTTGAGGTTGATGGAGCTACCCTCAGGTGGGACCCGAGGGAGGCCACCAACCCGCTCCTGGGTTCGGTTCATGACCCCATTTACCAGGGTGCCAGGCGAGAGCTGGCCGAGGGCGGGGTTCCGGAACCCAAGACCGGCCTAGTCACCGAAGCGCATGGCGGGGTACTCTTCATCGATGAGATAGCCGAGCTGGACCCGATGCTCCAGAATAAGCTGCTGAAGGTCCTGGAGGATAAGAAGGTCACCTTCGACTCCTCATACTACGATCCACATGATTCCAGGGTTCCCCGGTACATAAGAAAGCTCTTTGAGGAGGGTGCTCCCGCTGATTTCGTGCTCATCGGCGCCACTACCCGGGACCCCTCAGAGGTGAGCCCGGCACTCCGTTCTCGTTGCGCGGAGGTGTTCTTCGAGCCCCTCAGCCCCCTGGACATCCAGCGAATAGTGCTGGACGCGGCTGGCAAGCTCGCGGCGGACCTTGCCCCGGAGATACCAGAGATCATCTCCGAGTACACCATGGAGGGCAGGAAGGCCATAGGCATCCTGGCTGACGGCTACAGCGTGGCACTGTACCAGAAGACGAAATCCGGTGAGGCTGACAAGAGAACCACAAAGAAGGGCCGGAACGCTCCTCTCCCTGAGGTTACCGTTCTCAAAGAACACGTCTTTGACGTGCTGCAGTCAGGGCGCTTTTCTCCTACCACGTATCCCAAGGCTCACGCTGGCGGCGAGGTGGGAAAGGCCTTCGGACTGGCTGTATCGGGTTACATGGGGTCGGTGCTGGAGATCGAGGCAGTGGCGTTCCCGGCCAGGCAGGAAGGCAAGGGGACGCTGAGATTCAACGAGACTGCGGGCAGCATGGCCAAGGACTCGGTCTTTAACGCTGCTTCAGTCATCCGTAGCCTGACCGGGGTGGATATTGCCTCCTTCGATATCCACGTGAACGTGGTTGGAGGGGGACGAATTGACGGTCCGTCGGCAGGCGTTGCGGTGCTGGTCGCTGTGATATCTGCCATAAAGGGGATCCCGGTGAGGCAGGATGTAGGCCTTACGGGGGAAATCTCTATCCAGGGCAAGGTGAAGGCTGTAGGAGGAGTCCTTGAGAAGATCTACGGGGCAAGACTTGCCGGGCTCACCAAGGTGCTCCTGCCTTCACAGAACCTCAAAGATGTGCCAGCAGGTCTTAAGGGTATTGAGATAGTGCCGGTCGAGACCGCGAAGGAGGTCTTGGAGGACACGCTAGCCCAGAAGGTGATATAGATGGCGGCTACGCTGGAAAGGATGCCCCCACAGAATCTTGAAGCCGAGCAGTCTGTACTGGGTTCCATGCTCATTGAGGACGATGCCATACTCAGGGCTATGGAGCTCCTCAGGCCAGACGACTTCTACCGGGAGGCACACCGCTACGTCTTCGAGGCCATTCTCTACCTTAACGAAAAGGGAGAGGCCGTTGACCTGGTGACGGTAAGCGACCGGCTGAGGCAGGTTGGCTTGCTGGAGCCTAGTGGCGGGCTGTCCTATATCACAAGCCTTACAACGATTGTACCTACCGCGGCCAATGTGGAGTACTACGCGCGGATAGTGGAAGAAAAGGCGGTCTTGCGCAACCTCATAAGGGCCGCAACGGAGATCGTCGCCAAGGGGTACGCTGGCAAGGAAGAAGTCGAGGTCATCCTAGACGAGGCCGAGCAGCTCATATTCCAGGTGTCACAGCGCAGGGAGTACCAGGGGTACGTGAGCATCAGGGACATCTTGGAAGAAACCTTTGAGCGCATAGAGTATCTCTACGCCCACAAGGGCGGGGTAACTGGGGTGCCTACCGGTTTTTTAGACTTTGACCGCCTAACCTCCGGGCTCCAGCCCTCCGACCTCATAGTCATTGCGGCGAGGCCCTCCATGGGCAAGACCATGTTCTGCCTGAATATGGCTAGAAACGCTGCAGTGCACCACAAGATTGCTGTGGCCCTCTTCAGCCTGGAAATGGCTAAGGAGCAGTTGGTTCAACGGCTTCTATGCCTGGAGGCTGGGGTAGATGGCCATCGCCTGCGCACGGGCTTCCTGGCTGATTCCGACTGGCCCAAGTTGTCCACCGCCTTGGGGCAGTTGAGCGAAGCCCCCATATTCATAGATGATACCCCTGCCCAATCGGTGATGGAGGTGCGGGCCAAGTCTCGCCGGCTCAAGGCGGAATGCAACCTCGGGCTGGTAGTCGTGGACTATCTCCAGCTCATGCATGTGCGGGGCAGATCGGAGAGCAGGCAGCAGGAGATCTCCGAGATATCAAGGTCACTTAAGTCAATGGCACGAGAGCTGAGAGTACCTGTGGTGGCGGCGTCCCAGCTCTCCAGGGCGGTTGAAGCCAGGAATGACAAGCGGCCCCTCCTTTCTGACCTCAGGGAGTCTGGGGCTATTGAACAGGATGCCGATGTGGTTGCCTTTATCTACCGGGACTCATACTACAACAGAGACAGCGACAAGGGAAACGTTGCGGAAATCATCGTGGCTAAACAAAGGAACGGTCCCACGGAGACGGTGGAGCTTGTGTTTCTCAAAGAGAGCGGCCGGTTCATGGACCTGGAAAGGCGTAGGCCCGACGGCGGCTGACATCGACAGGGGGACCATTCTGAAATGTATGATGTGCTGGTTATCGGAGCAGGGCCGGCAGGTGTTTTCGCCGCCATGGAAGTAGTGGAGAGAGAACCTAGTGCCAGGGTTCTTGTGCTGGACAAGGGTCCAGAGGTGCTCAAGCGAGTATGTCCGGGCGTCCGGAAGGAAAGCGGGTGCATTCGCTGCCGGCCGTGCCTATTGCTGTGTGGTTGGGGTGGTGCTGGAGCGTTCAGCGACGGAAAACTGACACTCACCAGCGAGTTCGGAGGCTTCCTAGGCAATTATACTGGTGATGATGAGGTTGGCCGCCTTATAAAGAGGGTTGACGACATATATGTGCGCTTTGGTGCAACGGAGGAAGTGTATGGTGCAAGGAACGAGGTCTTTAAGGACCTCCAGAGGCAGGCGGCTTCTGCCAATCTCAATCTTATACCCGCCCCCATCAGGCACCTTGGAACTGACAACTGCCAGGAAGTGACAGCCAGGCTTCATGAATACCTGAGAGATCGCATAGACATCCGGTTGTCCACCGCGGTCTCCTCCATCAGGACCAAGGAAGATCGCGAGCGGCGTGTCGCGGGTGTCATCACCGCCGATGGCGAGGAGATAGAGGCCAGGTTCGTGGTGGCGGCGCCTGGCCGTGGAGGGGCAGAGTGGTTTTCCGGGGAGGCCAAGAGGTTAGGCCTTCGTTTGGGTTCAAACCCCGTGGACATCGGCGTTAGAGTAGAGATGCCTGCCGTCATCATGGAGCATATTACCGACCGGGTCTACGAGTCGAAGCTGACGTACCAGTCCAAGTCCTTCGATGATCCCGTGCGGACCTTCTGCATGTGTCCCCACGGTGAGGTGGTGTTGGAGAACAACGAAGGCATAGTCACTGTGAACGGGCACAGCTTCAGTAACATGAAGACGGAGAATACAAACTTCGCTATACTGGTGTCTAAGAGTTTTACCGAACCCTTCAAGGAACCCATTGCCTACGGTAAGCACATTGCCAGCCTGGCCAACCTCCTGGGGGGAGGGGTCATCGTGCAGAGGCTGGGCGACCTTCATGCTGGCCGCCGCTCTACCCGCAAGCGACTGGCACGGGCAGTGAAACCTACGCTTCCCGAGGCCACCCCTGGAGACCTCAGTCTTGTACTGCCCTACCGGCATCTCGTGGATATAATGGAAATGCTGGAGGCCCTGGATAAGCTGGCCCCTGGGGTTAACTCAGGCTCAACTCTCCTTTACGGTGTGGAGGTTAAGTTCTACTCGTCTCGTTGGGAAGTGTCAAAGGAACTGGAGTCGGGAATAGAGAACCTTTTCGTTGCGGGCGATGGGGCTGGTATCACCCGCGGCTTGGCCCAAGCCTCCGCCTCAGGCATTCACGTGGCGCGGGCGATTCTCAAGCGGCTCTAGACGGAGGGATCGGATCTATGCCAAGCGTGGTGGTGGTTGGTGCGCAATGGGGAGATGAGGGTAAAGGGAAGATCACCGATTTCCTGGCAGAAAGGGCCGATATGGTGGTGCGGTACCAGGGAGGGGCCAATGCAGGCCACACCGTTGTGGTGCGCGAAGAGGAATTCCGGCTTCACCTGATTCCGTCTGGCATCCTCTACCCCGGAAAGACCTGCATCATTGGGAACGGCGTTGTGCTTGATCCCAAGGTCTTGATGGGGGAGATGGATTACCTGATGGCCCGGGGAAGAAGCGTGGAAGCCTTGCGAATAAGCGATAGAGCCCACGTCCTGTTCCCATATCACAGCAAGATGGACGATGCTCAGGAGGATCGCAGGGGTGAAAACAAGATCGGCACCACAAGAAGGGGCATAGGACCGTGCTACGCTGACAAGTCCGCGAGGATGGGCATACGAGTGTGCGACCTCACCGACGAGGAGACACTCAGGCCTATGCTCCAGCAGAGGATCGCCGAGAAGAACGATCTGTTCCAGAAGGTCTATGGGGTTGAGGGCGTGGAGTTTGGCCAGGTTTTCCAGGAGTATCTTGGTTATGCTGAGCATCTTCGCCCCTACGTTTGCGATACCTCCATCCTCATCAATGAGGCTTTGGACGACAGCAGGAAGGTGCTGTTTGAGGGCGCCCAGGGCACGTTATTGGACCTTGACCATGGGACCTATCCCTATGTGACGTCTTCCCACCCTGTGGCCGGGGGCGCGTGCATCGGCTCTGGTGTCGGACCTACCAGGATAGGGCAGGTTGTGGGCGTGGTCAAGGCCTACACTTCTCGAGTTGGAGACGGGCCATTCCCCACGGAGATCACCGGCGAAGTTGGCGAAGCCATAAGGGAGAAGGGTCACGAATACGGCACCACCACCGGGCGCCCCAGGCGGTGTGGGTGGCTTGACACAGTGGTAATCAGGCATGCCGCTAGGGTGAGTGGACTCGCGGGCCTTGCGGTGACAAGGCTTGACACACTGAGCGGTTTCGACCGGGTGAAGATATGTGCGGAGTATGACCTGGACGGAGAACGCGTAAGGAATCTGCCTGCCTCGTTGAAGGCCCTTGGCAGGTGCAGGCCGGTGTATGAAGAGTTCGAGGGATGGGACGAGGACTTGACGTCCATTACATCCTACGAGGACCTTCCCCGCAACGCTCAAAGATACCTGGAGGCCGTCTCGGAGATGAGTGGCGTTCCCCTGGCGATTGTGTCCATAGGCAGGGAGAGGGCCCAAACCGTAGGGGTCCGGGACGTATTCTAGCCGGCTGGAATGGCCCTATGCCCGAGTCCGATGGCTACCTCGTTGAGATGGACAAGGCCAACGCCTAGGAAGACGGCGACTATGATGTGCTCGTCCCTCCTGGAGATGCCTATCTTGCCCCCAACGTTCAAGCCCAGGGCCTTGGGGGTTATCTGGCTCATGGCCTCTCTGGTGGCCCCTGCCACAGCACCCTCATCTGTATGGACATCCCGGATGATGCCCTCACGCTTGGCGGCTACCATTGTGCGTTCTACTGCCAAGCGAATGAGGCCTATGAAGTCACCCCCGATATCAACGGCAGTGGCTCTGATACCGGCTCTCCTGAGGGCTTCTTTAAGGATGGCCTCCTCCTCGCGGGTGCGCGAGAGAGCCATTTCCACCGCGGCCCGGGCCACATCGACACTTTCCAGGTGTCTTGCCGGCTCCTTCATGCTCGCCCAGCTCCTTCCTGTAAGAGAAGTTTAGCAGATGGGCAAGCGCACAACAAGGGCTGCCCACAAGAGGAAGCAGTGTGTGAGGATGCTCCCCGTTTTTGGGGTTGCTCTTGCATTCCCCTGCAGAACGGGTTAGAATAATGGCACGAGCGAGAGTAGTTCAGCGGTAGAATATCGGCTTCCCAAGCCGAGGGTCGCGGGTTCGAATCCCGTCTCTCGCTCCATATTTACTAAACCGGCGTCTGCGGACGCCTTTTGCACATATGGGCCGATGTAGCTCAGTGGCAGAGCAGCTGATTCGTAATCAGCAGGCCAAGGGTTCAAATCCCTTCATCGGCTCCAAAATAAGCCCCAAATCAGGAAGGGGCCTCCATCGTGCGACCCACTCAAATGTGACAATCGTCCAGTGATACTATTGATACCACCTGCCGATGCGGTAAGAATGGGGACCGAGTGAGTTTCCACTCCGTGGGCTAGAGGTGTGGAAATCGACATGGCTCTTTCGGTAGTCCAGCCCGGCGTCACTTTGCCGTCTTACACAAGCGAAGCACGCTCCCTCTCATCTTCTCGTGCCGGTCCCTGTAGATGGCGGAATCGAACCTGTCAAGACCCCCTGCGTCAATACAGGCAAGCCAGATTAAGGCTTCGGTTTCATAGTACTCGTAGAAGTATACGTAGCTAGCCTGATGCTTTCTTCCTTTTCCCACCGCCTAGCACGCTTGCCACGTTCGAGGCAAGGGTACTCTGGAGGAAGAGAGTGATCGAAATGGTAATACCGGATATAGACCCTGTCCGGCAGATTTATGCCGCGATAACGGCATCCATAACGAGTCTTTCGCCTGTCAGCTCTATGGTCATCATGGACTTGATAAAGGTCGTATGGAATCATCCCACATTTCCCGCGATATTTGTAGATTCCGGAAATACCATTACTCAGGCTAATCCTGCGGCCAAAGCCCTGCTTCATGAAACAGGGCGGGCGCCCCTGGGCGAGACCCTTCACAGCCTCTTCCCCGATTTTAGCCGCCAGGGCTCGCTCGAGCGCCCTGGGAAAGGCTGTTTTTATACCACAGTCCGCGGTCATCGGCTCAGAATCACCTTCGCGGAAGGTAAGCGCGAGACCTGTGCCATTATCGAGGTGCTCGGCGCCAGCAAGACTACACCGCTATCTTTTGCGGAAGGTATGTGCGAGGCAATGGAAGAGATACTCGCCCTGTCCTATGATCTGGTCACGGTGACAGACGGGCACGGAACAGGAGTGCGAGCCACATCAAGGATGGAGGAACTCTTCGGTGTTCCTAAGCAAGATTTCATTGGGCGGAATGTGAAAGATCTCGTAGATAACCGCGTGCTCAGCAGGTCGGTAACACTGGCCGTACTTGACACGGGCTCACCCAGAACACTGGTCCAGAGAACTAAGAGCAATCATCTCCTGGTTGTCACCGGAATTCCAGTCTGGGATGCGGCAGGGCGTATCAGCCGGGTTGTGAACTTCTCGAGGGACATCAGCAGTCCTGAGCAGCTCCGGCGCAGGATCGCGGAGGCTCAGGTGCTGCTGGATAACTACAGGTTTGAAGCGTTCGAAAGGCAGCACCTCCCCAGTTGCCTTGGAAAGGCATCGTGGCAGAAGGCAATTGACAGAGCGGCCGCTGTGGATTCGACGGTTCTGATTACCGGCGAATCCGGCACGGGCAAGGAAGTAGCAGCACGGGAAATCCACCAAAAGAGTACAAGGGCCAGGGCGCCTTTTATCAAGATAAACTGCGCGGCGATCCCGGAGACCCTCTTTGAATCAGAGCTCTTCGGGTACGAAAGAGGGGCGTTTACAGGAGCCTCAGTTCGGAAAGAAGGGCTCATTCAAAGGGCGGAAGGGGGTACGCTTCTTCTTGACGAGATTGCCGAGATACCTCCTTTTGTGCAGGTCAAGTTGCTCCACATCCTGCAAGACAGAGAGTTCATCCCGGTAGGCGGTAGACTGCCGTTGAAAGCAAATGTGAGGATAATTGCATCCACCAACCAGGATCTCAGAAGACTCGTTGAGGAGAACGCCTTCCGGAAAGACCTCTTTTACAGGCTTAACGTTCTCCGCCTTGATATCCCGCCATTGAGGGAGAGGCTTGATGAGATGCCGGGACTAGTGCGAACCTTCCTGGAGCGCTTCAACAGCCGCCTTAACCGTTCCGTCACGCTGTCCGAAGACGCGCGAAAGCTGCTAAAAGCACACCAGTGGCCGGGCAATATCCGGGAGCTCGAGAACCTGGTCGAACGGCTGGTTGTGATGTCTGACACCAACCTTGTAACAGCCTCTCAAGTCAACCAGATGCTGCACGGTGACTCCGATACACCTGCTATTAGTGTAAAACAGGTGGTCCCTTTAAGGGAGGCTATTGAGATTGTGGAAAGACAGCTCCTGAAAAAAGCGATGGAGGCGGGGCATTCCACGAGGTCCGCAAGCGCTTTGCTGGGAATTAACCAGTCCACCGTGGTACGAAAGCTCCGACGTTACGGCATGTCACCCTAGAACGCGCCCTCATTCTACCGGGTGATGCCTTGTAGCCATATGCGATGCCTGGCAGCATCGCCCTCGGTGCATGCTCTTCTAAACAACCGCAGGCCAGAGACTGCCTGCGGTTGTTCCTTTCCTGGTATGTTTCTTGCAGATTTTCATGAAGAGAAACGACGTAAGGCCAGGACTTGATCCAGCACAGGTCAAGATCTTTACAGCCAGTGGAGGTGACGTAAAGGAAGGATCGTGCATTTGAGCGCTTCTAGCCGGAAACTAGAATCCATCTGGAAGGAGTGTGCACAGACAGTGAGCCTGCTCATCAAGAACGGAACTGTCGTAACGAGCGTGGGAGAGCAAAAAGCAGACATACTTATTGAAGGCGAAAAGATTGCTGCAATTGGAAAAAGCCTGGAGGGGCGTGCCGAGGAGATCATTGATGCCAGTGACCGCTACATTCTGCCGGGCGGTATTGACCAGCACAGCCATTTTGGCCTGCCCTTTGGCGGTACCTGGACTCGTGGATTTGAGACAACCACCGCAGCCATAGTCGGAGGCACCACTACAGTTGTGGATTTTGCTCCTCAGCCTGCCGGAATGAGCATCAGAGATGCGATCCGCAAGCACTCCGAAGAAAAGGCCGAAGGCGTGGCAGTAGTGGATTTCGCTTTCCACGGCATGGTCATGGATGTTAACGAGACCCTCTTTGAAGAAATACCCAGGCTACCCGAAGACGGCGTACCCACCCTGAAGCTATTTATGGCGTACAAGGGAACACCGTTTATGGTGGACGATGCGACCCTTTTCAGGGCCCTCCAGGCATCTAAGAACGCTGGCCTAACCATCATGGTCCACGCGGAGAACGGGGATGTCATAGATGTCCTCCAAAAACAGTGTGTTGCCGCGGGCCAGTTAGAGCCGAAGTACCATGCGGTGTCACGGCCTCCCGCAGTAGAGACTGAAGCTACGGCCCGCGCAATGGCGATAGCTAAGATGGCCGAAGCGCCCATTTTTGTGGTACACGTCACCTGCCGGGAGGCAATGGAGGCGATAAGGGATGCATATATCCGGGGGATCCGGGCTTACGGGGAGACCTGTCCACACTATCTCACACTGAGTGTCGACAACCTGGCGAGACCTGATTTCGAAGGTGCGAAATATGTTTGCTCTCCCGCTCTGCGCTCGCCTGAGCATCACGAGGCGCTATGGCAAGCCCTCGACCGGGGCTGGCTGCAAGTGATCGGGTCCGATCATTGCGGTTTTGACTGGAAAGAACAAAAACATATGGGGAAGGAGAACTTCACCAAGATCCCCAACGGCGCGCCGGGTGTCCAGTACCGCCTTGCAGTGCTCTGGACTTATGGGGTTGAGGCCGGGAGGATCACTCGCCAGAAGCTTGTGGACCTCTACTCCACCGCACCTGCCAAGTTCAACGGGCTGTTCCCTCAAAAGGGGGACATCGCTGTAGGCTCTGACGCCGACCTGGTAATCCTTGACCCGAAGTGGGAAGGCGTGATGAGTATTGAAACAAGCCTCGAGGGAGGGGACTACTGCACCTACGAGGGCATGAAGCAAAAAGGACGGGCGGAAAAGGTATTCCTTCGCGGCCGGCTTTCCGTGGATGATGGCAAATTCGTTGGAGAGCCCGGACAAGGGAAACCCCTCAAGGGAGAGCCATTTGGAGCGGCCTATGGGAAAATAGAGGGCTCACACTGCCGCTAACTCGCCAACGGGGCATAGATATGGGAGGAGGTTGTGCTTATGCCCGTAGACTATGACCGCATTGTACGTGACATATCTCAGATAAACTCGTTCAATGCGACGCCCAGTCAAGGGGTTACTCGCCTCACATTTACCCCGGAATATGAGAAAGCGAGGCAGTACCTGATACAAGAGATGCACAAGGCCGACCTGTCAGTGTGGTGTGATGGTTTCGGTAATCTGTTTGCACGGCTTGAGGGAAGTGACCCGTCACTGCCCGCTGTCATGGCGGGTTCTCACCTGGACACCGTTCCCTGCGGAGGGCAATTCGATGGTGTGGTTGGTGTGGTGGCCGCCCTGGAGACAGCTCGCCGGATCCGCGAGGAAGGCTTGAGGCCCAACCACTCGTACCTCGTGACGGTATTCGCCGAGGAAGAAGGCGCCAGGTTCGGCCAGGTGCTCGTTGGAAGCCGGGCCCTGGCCGGCCTTCTAGACAGGGAGGTGGTTTTTGCCCTTAAGGACTCGGACTCTGTAGGCTACCTTGAGGCACTCGCTCATGCCAGCCTCCGTCCACGCGACAGCCAGGTATTTGACCGGAACAGCATCAAGTGCATGCTTGAAATCCACATAGAGCAGAGTGTGGTTCTCGAGCAGGAAGGCAAGATCATCGGCATTGTTGAGGCGGTCGCTGGCATACAGCAGATGAGTGTGGAGGTACGGGGAATCCCAAACCATGCGGGAGCCACTCCAATGAAGCGTCGCAAGGACGCCCTAGCAGGCACAGCGTCCATGATCACCAGTATAGAGGGTATCGCCCTCAACCGATCAGGGCCGCGCACTGTCTGTACCGTGGGCAAAATCCAGTGCGAACCTAACATCAGCAATGTAATCCCTGGATACTGCCACTTCACTGTAGATGTCCGGGATACGGAAGCTTCCTGGCTTCAAGAGGCTGCCTCTGCGGTTGATGCCACATGCAGGCAGATAGGCCAGGAGCGAGGGTTAGATACTACAGTGTCGCTGAAACCCCGGACCGAACCTGTACTCTTATCTTCCAGAATCGGGCAGCTGACCGAGAAGGTGGCGCTGGAGAAAGGACTCCCGCACATGTGGATGCCAAGCGGGGCCGTTCACGATGCTGCGATCATGGCGCAGCTTGTAGAAACCTCTATGGTATTCGTGCCAAGCATTGTGGGCCGCAGCCACGTCCCAGAGGAAAATACATCCTACGAGCATATTTACCAGGGCATAGACGTTTTCTCTGAGGTGCTTTTAAGACTGTGCGAATGCGCCTGAGGCTCTGACCCTTACTTGAAAGGAGGAATCAATGATGGCAGCAAAGGCGACCGAGACCAAGAGCGAGTTGATCACAAGACTTTCAGACACACTGAACCCGATCCCGGCGGAGGCTCGCCAGGTCAACTACTGGGAGTACATTCTCATGTGGCTTGCGGGCTGTGTGTTCATCGGGTACTTCATGCTGGGAGCCAGTTTGATTCCGCCGGTAGGACGTCTTAACCTGACACAGGCATTTGTGGCAATGGTGGTTTCCATGATAGTGGTCGCTGCCATGTATACGCTGAACGGCATGCCAGGGCACAAGTACGGGATTCCCATGGCAGTCCAGCTGAGAGCCTCCTTTGGCTATTCGGGTTGCAAGATCCCAGCCCTGATCAGGGCGACGCCTGCGATCTTCTGGTACGGCATACAGACATGGATAGGTGCACTGGCGCTCAACGGCATTTTGAAGGCGCTGGTGGGGTTCGAGAATATCGTGTTGGTTTTCGCACTGTTTCTCATATTCCAGATAGTTCTTTCGATGGCGGGCTTCCAATCCATCAAGTGGGTGGAGGTAATTGGGGCCATCTTCTTGATCTTCGCCTTCGTATGGATGGCGAGCCAGATCGTGGGACAATTTGGCCTGCAGCTGGAGGAGCGGGTAATCCGGATCCCTGGTACCTGGGGGCGCCCCTTCTGGGTCGGTGTCATGGCGTTCATCGCTATATACACAACGCTCATGCTTAATATAGGCGACTACACCCGGCACGTCGACCGGAGAATCAGGCCTAAAGGACTCTTTTGGGCTCACCTCCTTGGAATCCTGCCAGCCACCATTTTCATGGCGGGGATCGGCCTTATAGCGGCTGGAGCCACAGGGGAATGGAACCCCATCGATGTTCTTGTGATGTACATGCCAACCACATCGGTTCTGGTTATTTCCCTATTCTTCATAGTCGCTGCTCAGTTCACCACGAACCTAATGTTGAACGTAGTGCCCCCGGCCAATGCGTTCATGGAAGTTTTCGGTTGGAAGTGGCCAGTGTCATGCCTCGTGGCGGGAGGCCTCGTTCTTCTGACCTTCCCCTGGTACATTGTCACAGCGGAAGGTTTCTTTCTTTACATGCAGATATACTCGGTCTTCCTTGGGCCCATATTCGGCATAATGGTTGTGGACTACTGGCTCATCCGCAAAGGAAGACTGAACCTTCCAACCCTCTATGATAAGGGCGGTCCATTCACGTACGTAAAGGGCTTCAACCCTGCGGCCATAATCGCCCTGGTCGTAGGCTTTCTCATGGCGCTAATAGACATCGAATTGTCGTGGTATATTGGAACCCCGTCAGCGGCCATTGCGTACTACTTGCTGATGAAGTACTGGATCATCATGGATTTCCCGCCTGATGAGACCGATGTTGAGGATCTCGCTGCGTGACAAAACCATAAGCTTCAGACCATGGCTCAGCAGGTGGGCAGAGAACGGAACATGCTCCCGGGCAGTGGCAACAAATCAGGGAGGGTAGGACGGAGCTAACCCTCCCTGTTTACACTTGTCACGAGCGTTGGCGTCCGTTGCTGCTCAAGTGAGGGTTCAGCCAGCTCCGACATGGAAAATTACGAGGGCAAGCCAGGTCATCCAGGCGGCCTCAGTCCTCATCCTCCCAATCACCAACGTCCAGGTCTTCCTGCAAGTTCGTCTCAATTCCGGATTCAACCGTTGGGGCCTCCAACGCAGGAGCCACGGCTCCACCGGAAAACGCTCGTACCCCCACCCTCACTTCTCCCACCACTTCCACCTTTACCCTGGTCGCCACCTGGAGCCTTATGGCTGCCCCTCGGGGTTGGGCGGAGACCGAAACAGGGTCGCATTGAACCGTTGGAGCCGAGAACGCGAAACACCCTGTTCCCAGGAGTGTTAAGGGTATATCCTCCGAGATGGCAACAGAGTGCGAGACTACGTGGGTTTGCTCCTCTGCCATGTACCAAACATGTACCCCTACAACGCCCTCCACCCTTACCCTGCCTGGGCCAGACACATCCACGGTCACGGCACCCAGCTCCAAGGGGGTAGCCATTGTGCCCAGGATCTGCCTGGGAGAACCCTCGCTGGGAATATCAACGGTTCTCGCGATCCTGGCCTCGCCAACGCCGCACACGGCTCTCGCCAGGATCTCCTTGATCCTGCCGAAAGTGCCAACCTCAACCTGGTTCATGTTCTCTACTTCCTTTCCCGGATAGCAAAGGACTCAGTCCCTTAAGTCAAAGACCTCCACTAGGACCTTGGTCTCCCCAATGACCTCGGCCTGAATGGTGAATTCCACTGCGACCCGGATGCGATTATCTCCAGTGGAACCCAACTCAACGCACTCCGGCGTTCTCAGCATGGTCGCGGAGGCCTCCAGATCGCCCAAGGCGATGCTGCTCCATCCAGTAATGGGCACCAGCTCCGTGTATCGCACCGTCTCCCTGGCCAGTGCGGTACTCCGGTGGCCGCTGTGGGCGTACCATACGTTGATGTCAAATCGCCCTGAGATGGGCACCATGGCTGCATCCGGGCCCGACCTCTCCGGTACGGAAGCCTCTAGATTGGAGATCTGCGTGAGAACGGACCCAAGGACCCTTTCGGGAGATTGTCCCTCGGGGATCAAAAGAACCCGTTCCAGCCTGAACGTCTTCCGGCCCAATCCACAAACCGCCTTGGTTATTATCTCACTGTACCCCTTGCTCCTGATGCCACCCTGCATGGTTGATGCCTCCCCTGCCCCCATACAAGTATTAAATCCAAGACCTTGCCCAGTCATCATATGCCTGGCGGCCAGACTTGGTCACACTGGAAAAGGAGAGGCAGGCCTCAGCCTGCCATGTATTTTGGGGCTACTCCTCAGTATCTTCTTCCTCGTCATCCGGTTCCTCGTACCCCCAGTTCACCCAGGAGGCTTTTATGGAGAGCTTCCCGCCCTCTTCCTCTTCCTCAAACTTGATCTTGAACTCAATTTCCCCATCCGGAAGTTCAACGGGATGACCTTCCACAGTCAAGCTCTCCGTGCCGAACTGTTCGCAAATGGAGGTCAGGTACCCTAGGAGATCTTGCTTGGTGCCTACCGCTTTTTCAACCCACTTCAATATGCATACCCCCTATGACATCCAGTCTACTACTCTATATGTTGGAGGCATAAATAGGGTGCAGGCAAAGAAGACGAAAAGTATCATGACACCTGGTTCCCAGGCATAAAGTACCCAGAAGAGCCATACGGGGGTGCAGGCAGGTGAGAATTACCGTCATAGGGGGCGCAGGGCGCGTGGGGCTGGTTACCAGCCTTGCACTGGCTGAATTGGGTCACCATGTCACTTCTTCGGACATCGATGCCACAGGCGTCGGCCTCCTCCAGCACGGGTGTCTTCCCTTCCACGAGGCTGGCCTCGGAGAACTGCTGTCCAGGCATCTTGAGGCCCGGAGGCTAGTCTTTAGTCTCGGCACCATCCCTTGTCTCCAGGAAACCCAGGCTATTTTCGTCTGCGTGGGCACGCCAGCGTCCTCCTCCGGTGCCCCTGAGATGTCACACTTCTGGAGGGCTCTAGACCCCCTCATCCCAGGGCTGCCCCCTGGGGCCGCCCTGGTACTGAAGAGTACAGTCCCCGTGGGTACCAACGCCGAGCTGAACCGGCGCTGCGTATCCACGGCAGGCCTCCAGGCACCTCATGTGCTGAGCTGCCCGGAGTTCCTGCAGGAGGGCGCAGGACTCCAGGGCTTTCTCAATCCCAGCAGGATAGTGGCGGGAGTCCGGGACAAGGCTGGCCTGCAAGTACTCCAGGAGGCCCTGGCAGGTATCAGGGCCCCATGGGTGGTGACCACCCCCGAGAACGCCGAAGCCATCAAGTACGCCAGCAATGCGCTTCTGGCTGCCCGCGTGTCTCTCGTCAACGAGCTGGCGAACCTCTGTGAGACCCTGGGCGCGGACATCCTGGAGGTAATGCGGGGTGCCGGGCTCGACCCCAGGATAGGCCAGGCCTATCTCGAGGCGGGAGCCGGCTATGGCGGCCCATGCCTGGAAAAAGACCTCTGGGCCATCATCTACCAGGCTCAGTCCCACGGGTGTGAGACCCCGCTCCTGAAGGAGGTTCAGAGGGTCAACGCTAGGCAGCGGGAGCTGGTGGTGAGAAAGGTCCAAGGCTGCCTGGGAAGGGTGAGTGGTTCTGTCCTGGGTATCCTGGGGTTGGCCTTCAAGCCAGGTACGGACGATACCAGGGGATCCCCCTCTGTCGCCGTGGCTACGCTGCTCTCATCTGCGGGGGCTGAGGTCCGTGGTTATGACCCCGTCGCGAGTGTCTTCCCGGTAGCCGCCGTGAAGCGCTACGATGACCCATATTCCATGGCTGAGGGCGCCGATGCCCTTATCCTGATGACATCTTGGCCATCCTTCCGCCACTTGGATTTCCCTAGACTCCGCTCCGTTATGAAGAGGCCTGTGCTGGTGGATGGCAGGAACTGCCTGGCAGGCCTCCCGCTGGAGGGATTCCAGTACGTGGGGATCGGGCGCAACCCTGTGGGCACACCCAGGGTGAGGGACTAGCATACCTGCCCGTCTCTCTGAGGCATGGGCGGCTCGGTGGAGAACCACGGCCTTAAGGCAGAAGGCCTGGCACCCAGCAGCCCAGCAACGCGAAGTAGCCTCACCGGATTCCTCATCTCCCCGTAAACGGTTTTCGGGCCCCGGCCGCTACGTGCCGGAGCCCTCCAACCGGGGGGTGGTGGTTATGCCCTGCAGGACCCTGCTGGCTCAGAACCCGAAGACAGCAAACCTGGCACATCCACTACAGACCCGGGGCACAGAAGAGGCCATGCGAGTTGAGGCACGAGGTTTTCGGGAGACTGGAGCGCCTCCGCGTATCCGGCCAGGGACGCCTCCTGGCGTTCCGGCTGGGAAAGGAAGTCAAATGCCACTGGGTTCATTATGAACTGGGTATAAAGGGGGACGCCCTTCTTCAATCCTACCTGGTGTGGGTCCGGCGGATAAACCCAGGCCGGCGCTGGCACACTCTCGTAGTTCGGGTTCTCCCGAAGACCGGCCGGGGTCACGTAGAAGGCAGCGCCCTTGTGCCTAACCATGGGTTCGTACAGGCTCACGGCCTCGCTGGCCACAAGATTAGCCACAAGAAGCGGTTCCTCCTCTGACGGGTTAATGGTCACATGCCCGTAACCTGGCGGGACCACAACGATGTCACCGGCTACTCCCTCCAGCAGAAGCACCCGCACATCGGCGGTGTCCTGGCGCCTTGGTCCCTGCCTCTGCAAGAGAAAGCAGGCCCTTCCCGAAAGAACCTGGTAGACCTCAGGGTAGGTAAGCCGGGAACCTGGCGGCGCAGAGTGATAGTGGCCCACCGTCTTGGCGTACTCCCTGCCGAGGAGAAGGGGGTGTACCAGCGTCATATCGTACCTCAGACCTGCCCAGCAGAAAAGGACCCTGTTCCAGGGCTGGGCAATGCCCCTGTAGACCAGGTAGACAGTGCCGGGGCCGCCAGGGGGATCCAGGAGGACGGAGGCCATGTCTCGATGCCGTCTCCTTGAAGCCCGGACCCCGGCCAGGCCTTCCTTGAATGCGAGCAGCCCCTCCTCTATGCTGACGGGGAGCCCCGATGTAGCCTCTAGGTTCATAGGGTTCTTCTCCCAGTGCCGTCGTGTGCCAGGGCATGCTCGGGACCTACAGACCCCTTGAACCACTCCATGAACCGCTCTATCCCCTCTGTAATATGAACCCTGGGCGAGTATCCCAATTCCATCACGGCCTTGGAGATATCCGCCCAGGTCCTGCGGGACTCACCCTGTCTAGGGCCCAACCGGGTAATCGCCGCCTTCCCTTCACTCGACTCCTCAAGGAGTTCGATTGCCTCCAGGAGTGTGACCTCTCTCCCGCTCCCAACGTTATAGACCTCCCCCAGCCTGCCCCGCTCCCCCGCTAGCACCGTAGCCTCTACAGCATCATCAATGAAGGTGAAATCCCTCTTTTGCAGCCCGTCACCAAAGACCGGCACCTCCTCCCCCTTCATAAGACACTTGGCGAACTGGCTGAACGCCATGTCGGGTCTCTGCCGGGGCCCGTAGACGGTGAAGTAGCGGAGGATGACCACGCGGGTGCCGAAGTTCCGCCAGTGGGCTATGGCCAGGCTCTCCGCAGCCAGCTTGCTCACGGCATAGGGGGATAGCGGCCCTGGCAAGGCGTTCTCCTTAGCGGGCATGGGAGTGTCATCCCCGTAGACTGAGGACGAAGAGGCCAGGACCACCCTCCTGGGAGATGCCTTCAAGGCGGCCTCCAGCACCCGCTGGGTGGCGATAACATTATCGGTGAGATAGCCCTCAAGATCATCCCAGCTGGAGCGCACGCCAGCGCGACCTGCCAGGTGAAAAACCGTGTCGGTCCCCTCTGGAATGTCTGGAGGAACCAGGTCCCTCAGGTCCTTCCTCACAAAACAGAAGGCCGGGGTCTTTCTGAGACACTCAAGGTGCCGCTCCTCTTGGACCTTTCCCTCCCTGCGGTCTATGCCGATTACCTGGTTGCCCTCACCAACCAGCCTTTCTGCCAAGTGGGAGCCGATGAATCCTGCTACCCCTGTGACCAAGTGCAAAGCCACGAACTCCACCTCGCTCGCTTCAAGTGACAATGCATAATATGCTGAGGTGTTCCCAGGGGTTCTGTAGCCCTTGATCCTGCAGCGAGGCTCCAGGTCTCCTGATCCGGTACGGCAGGGGCCTGCCGAAGGACGAGGTGTTATGGGACCTCATCCAGATGTGTTGCATAGCATAGGACTGATACTCTCCCATGTGAGGAAGGAGGCACCGTCTGGTGACGAGCCGTGACACTATAGATGCCGTTCTCAGAAACTACCCTGTAACCACGTTTAACGTGAGGGAGGAGACCGAGAAGGCAAAGAAGGCCGTATGGTGGGTAGAGGCAAGCGAGGGTCTCATGGTGCTGAAGAAGCTCCCCATGGGTGAGGAGCGTCTCTTGTTCCTCATAGCGGCGCTAGAGCACCTGAGAAAGGGAGGAGTGAGGCTGGCCACCCTGGTCAAAGCCCATGACGGGAAACTCTACTCAGTTGTGGACAGCACCTGTTACACGCTGGCACTGGCCGTGAAAGGCAGGACCCCCAGCTACTCTTCCCCCAAGGAACTGGCCATGATGGTGAGGGAACTTGCCAGGTTTCACAAGGCCTCAGAGGGTTTCAAAGCGCCCACGGGTAGCAAGGCGCGTTCTCACCTAGGAACCTGGCCGGAGATCTACCTATGCCAAGTAGGGCGCCTCCATCCATACCTTGAGGAGGCCGGCGATTCTCCCTTCGCCCGGCGAGTGCGGGGAGTGCTGGAAAGGCACATGGAGATGGCCCGTGAGGCCCTGGCGGGGCTGGACGGCGGGGAGTACCGTGCCTGGGTGGACCAGGTCACAGCCACCGGGAACCTGTGTCACCAGGACTTCGCCGCGGGAAACCTGGTACTCACTGCCTCCGGAGAGATCTGCGTTCTTGATACTGATTCACTAACTGTAGACCTGCCTGCCAGGGACATCCGCAAGATCCTGAACAAGATCATGAAGAAGCGAGGCGCCTGGGATCTAGACCTTGCCCTTGAACTGACCAGGCTTTACGGGGAAGTGAACCCCCTGATGCCTGAGCACTTGAAGGTGCTTGGCCTGGACCTCCTCTTTCCTCATCTCTTCTTTGGCATAGCCACCAAGCACCTGGAGAAGAGGGAAAAGGAGTGGTCAGCGCACAAGTTTCTCAAGAAACTGGAGTCCATAGTGGCACTGGAAGACCAGAAGGTCGCCCTTGTGAGGCGGCTTGTGGAGGGGGATGTGAGGTGAGCGGCGGGTTCCTTGACACGGCCCGGTGTGTCCTGGCGCAATACCCGGTTATCGTAAGAGACATCAGGGTCATCCAGGGAGAGGCGAAGAAGGCCATATGGTTGGTGGCCACGGATAGGGGCGCCCTTGCCCTAAAACGCCACGCCCGTCCTGTCAGGAGGGTGGTGTTCAGCCTTTGTGCCCAGGAGTACATCTCACTCCGAGGCGGCCGCGTGCCATGCCTGCTCAGGCCTGACGGGGATTCCCTGCATGTTGAGGAGGAGGGGATGGCCTTCAGTCTTTCTTCGTGGGTGGAGGGTCGCCAGCTCGTTCTCGAGCGGGAAGAAGACCTGTTCATGGCCTTAGAAGCCCTGGGCCACTTTCACAGGTCATCCCAGGGCTTCAAGATTCCAGCGGGGGTACAGGTGTCCACAAAACTAGGCAAGTGGCCCCATCACTACTCCTCCATGATCCAGCGTCTCTCCGAGTGGAGGCAGGTGGCCAGCGAACGCGGAGGCACACTTGGGCATATCTACCAGCGTCTAGCTCCAGAAATGCTGGACATGGCCACCGAGGCGCTGGCCCTCCTGGAGGGCTCCGGCTACGGGCAATGGGTAGAGCAGGCTTCGGTCACGGGTAACCTGTGTCACCAGGACTACGGCCAGGGCAACGCCATCATGGGAGATGGTGGTGTGTGGATCATCGATCTGGATGACATCACCCTGGACCTGCCTGCACGGGATCTCAGGAAGATCACGAACAAGGCAATGGAGCGGCGCGGGGGCTGGGACGGTCCTCTCTTTCTTGCCATGATGGAGGCATACGAAAGGGAGCGCCCACTATCAGATTCTGAAAAGCGGGTCCTCTTCGTGGACCTGCTGTTCCCCCATGTCTTTCATGACACCGCAAAGAACCCCTTCAGGAAGGGAAAGGCCACCAGCGCCTCCAAGATTGAGGAAGCTTTTGCCCTTGAGCGTTCCAAGCGCCAGGCAATCCTGCCTTTATTGGGATAGAAACAACAAACCAGCCATCCGGAGGTACCAACATGGAAGTGTCTATGATATGCACGGAAATGCTACCGGTTCCACCCGTTCTGGGGGGGGCCATACAACAATACATCTGGGGCATATGCTCCATCCTGGCAAGCCGGTACGACATTAGCGTCATTTGCCGGGATGACCCCGTGCTCCCTGACCACGAGGTCCTGAAGGGGGTGGAGTTCACCCGAGTGCCCGCCCGGAGCCGGAGGCACTACCTGGACCAGGTGGTGGCCAGCCTGAGAAACCGGGATACAGAACTCATACACATCTTCAACAGGCCGGAGTGGGTGCTCCCTCTCAGGGAGGAGTTCCCTGGGACCCGCCTGATCCTGAGTCTCCACAACGAAATGATGGCAGAAGGCAAGATCTCCGTAGAGAAGGGTGAGGAGTGTATCGAGGCTCTAGACGCCATCAACACCGTGAGCCAGTACGTGGCATCCCGCCTCGTCCAGCGCTTCCCTCAGGCTGCACCCAAGGTTAGAACCGTCTACTCGGGCGCTGATACTGGACACTTCAAGCCGGGCTGGGCTCCGGGGGGCGCCCGGGACAGGGAAGAGACCCGCCTTGCCCTGGGGCTTCCGGACCGGAGGGTCATCCTCTACTCCAACCGGATAAATGCTAAGAAGGGCACTCACCTTCTGATCCAGGCCGCCTCCGAACTGGCGGCCAGCCACCCGGACGTGGCCTTGCTGGTTCTAGGGAGCAAGTGGTATGGGAAGGACGAGAAGGACGGCTACGTGGAGAGGATTCACGCCATGGCCGGGGAAGCGCCGGTTCCCGTTATCCTCACGGGTTTTGTGAAACCCCAAGAGATACATCGTTACTATGCTGCGGCAGACATCTTCGCCTGTGCCTCCCAGTGGTCTGAGCCGCTCTCCCGCACTCACTACGAGGCGATGGCATCAGGCCTTCCCATTGTCACCACGGCCCGGGGAGGCAACCCAGAGGTAGTGCGCGGCTACGGTTGCGGCATAGTGCTGGACGACTACAACAGCGTGTCCGCCTGGGTCCACGCACTGGGGTACCTCCTTGGAGACCCGGGGCTCATGCGGGAGATGGGAAAGACCGGGCGGCGATTGGCTCTCGAAAGGTACAGCTGGCGGCGGGTGGCAAGTGATGTGTCCCAGATGTATGAGGAGGTCATGCCCGAGCCTCGGCCCTCGCAGGCAACCGGGGAGGATAGGGCTAAGGTGCTCCAGGAGAGGTCCCTGGAACATAGGTCTTTGTGATACTTCCGGGGAGGTAGCGCAATGACAGTGAAAAAGGCAGTTATACCTGCGGCCGGCCTGGGAACGAGGCTTCTTCCCGCCACAACGGTGCTGCCCAAGGAGATGCTCCCCCTCGTGGATACCCCGGTAATCCAGTACGTTGTAAAGGAGTCTCTGGAAGCGGGCCTCGATGATCTTCTCATTGTAACAAGGCGGGGGAAGACTGCCCTGGAGGACCACCTGGATTCTGTGGCTGGAGGTACCGGGCCACTCCAGGGCAGTCCCCGCGGTGTGCTTGGTGAGATGGCTTGCATCCACTTCGTCCGCCAGGCAAGGCCTCTTGGGTTAGGCCACGCTGTGCTTCAAGCCAGGTTCCACGTGGGGCATGAAGCCTTTGCCCTCCTTCTGGGGGACGAGGTATTCCGCTCCCGCGTGCCCTGCATCAGGCAGGTCATGGAAGCCCAGGCGATCCTGGGGGGCAGCGTCCTGGCGGTACAGGAGGTATGTGCTGAGGACACCTGGCGCTATGGGATCGTTGACGCCGTCCAGGTCTCCCCGGGGGTATCCCGGGTGACAGACCTCATAGAGAAGCCCGGGCCCAGCAAGGCTCCCTCGAACCTGGCCATAACAGGCCGCTATGTGCTCGAACCCGAGGTCTTCCATGCCCTTCAAGGCGCTGAGCCTGGAGTGCGGGGAGAAATCGAACTCACCGACGCCCTCAGGTCGATGGTGAGGATGGGTCTTTCCCTCTGGGCCATACAGGTGGATGCCCGTCGCTACGACACAGGAGATCGCTTAGGCCTTCTCAGGGCCACTGTGGAAATGGCCCTGGACCGTGAGGACATAGGCCCCTCCTTCCGCCGGTACCTTGAGGGAATTCGCCTGGCCGGGTCCTCTGACCCCACGCCGGGTTAACGCCATGGTTGCCGTGATACTGACTGCGCCAATCCCAGGCGGCGGGTTATCAAAGCGTCTTTTCGAGAAGAACCCGCCCTTTGCCTGTGAACCCCAGGTTCCTGTAGAGGGCCAGGGCCCTCTGGTTCCACGGGTAGGTCTCAATCTCCAGGGAATAAGCCCTTCCGGCCTCGCTGGTGCCCAGGTGCTCAAAGAAGGCAGAACCGGTGCCCCTGTTCCGCCACTCGGGGACCACATAGAACTCATCTATCCAGAGGACGTCCTTCTGGCGTTCGTTGCTCCAGCAAGGGATGATTAGGGCGTACCCCACCAGTTCCCTATCCTTCTCGAACACAATAGCTCGAACCCTGCACGCCTGTCGCCCGGAGCACCTGGAAGGTCAGGGGCCCTTCTGACCTTGGTGAAGGCTCGCCATCCCGTGGTATTTGAGGCCTTTTCCTGTCAACCGGCTGGGCGCCAAGGCTACACGCCCCTTCCCCAAGGCCCGGGAATCCTACCTGAGTTCCAAGGGTTTCTCTAAGAGCCGTTTCCCTGAGGATAGAACCCTGGGTTTGAAGGACGCTGGAAGGGCCACCAAGAATACCTGCATCAAGGAGGTGAGAGCCACAGGAAATGGCCCTCTGGTCAGGGGACCAGTGACGTGACGGTAACCACTGTCTCCGGATGGGATGGCTGTCTTTGCCAGGCAGGCTTCCCAGAATACGCCACTAGGAGAGGATGCGATGATAACCGGTATGAGGGCGGGCTTTGGGTCCCTGGATGGCATTTCCCTCAACTTCCTCACCGATGACGAGGTGCACCTCATACACTGTGCCACCCTGGAGGTGCTCAACGGTGTGGGAGTGAGGGTGCTGGATAAGGAGGCCCAGGAGATCTACCACGGCGGGGGATGCAGGATCGACACAAAGAGCAGTCTCGTGAAGATCCCGCCATATCTTGTGGAGGACGCAGTGCGGTATGCTCCCAGTGCCATTCTTCTAGCTGGGAGAAAGACGGAGGACGACATCTGGCTGAAGTCTGGGAAGAACGTGGTCTTCACCAATTTCGGGGAAGCCGTGGACATTATCGATGTCTTCACGAGGAAGCGCCGGAGGACAACCAAGAAAGACGTGGCTAACGCCACTCGTATGTGCGATTCCATGGACCAGATATCCGTTTTGGAGAGACCAGTGGGCGCTAATGACGTGCCAGGTGAGGTCCAGCACATACACAATGCCGAGGCCATCTTCCACAACACAACCAAGCATAGCTTCATTGGCTCCGGTAACCCCTATAATGCCCGGAAGATAATCGAACTGGCCTCAGCGATTGCCGGTGGCAGGGACAAGTTCGCTGAAAGGCCCATCTACAGCGCCACAATATGCCCTAACAGCCCCTTGATACTTAACCCCGATGTGACCGGGGTGATCATCGAGGCTTCCCGGGCGGGCGCCCCCTGCCTCTTCATAGACATGTGCATGACGGGAGCCACTGCCCCGGTGACCCTGGCGGGAGGCATCGTGATCCAGAACGCGGAGCTCCTCTCCAGCATAGTGCTGGCCCAGCTGGCCCGCAAGGGGCACCCCGTGATCTATGGCTCGTCATCCTTGGCCTTCGACCTGCGGCATACCACCTCACCGGTGGGAAGCGCCCAGCTGGCACTGTTTAGCGCCGCCACTGCGAGGATGGCACAATACTATAACCTGCCCAGCTGGGCCGCGGGCGGGTAGGCTGACAGCCACATTCCTGATGCCCAGGCAACTCACGAGACGACCCTCACAGGCCTAGTGGCTGCCCTCGCGGGTGTAAACATCGTCTACGGCCTGGGAATGTTGGGCCAGGGCATCACCTTCGACTACGCCAAGCTGGTAATGGATAACGAGATAGCTCGCATGATCAAGGAAGTCGTCACAGGGATCACTGTGAATGAGGAGACTCTGGCTCTAGAGGTCATCAGGCAGGTAGGCGCCGCTGGTGAGTTCGTGAGTCATGAGCACACCTACAAGAACTTCCGGAAAGAGCTATCCATGAACAAGCTGATTAACCGGCAGAACCGCGAGTCCTGGCTGGCGGAAGGCGGGAAGGACTTCACGGAGAGGGCCTATGAAGAGGCCGAGCGCATCTACAAGACCTACCAGGTCGAGCCCATAGAGCCTGGCGTTGCCCAGAGTATGAGGGGGATCGTCAACGAGGCTGAAGCCCACTACGGGGTCAGGCTAAGCACGGAGTAGATTAAGAGGCCCGATGGGTCTTGTACCTGCCCCCCGGGATGACAGGGGGGCGATTCTCTGTCCTCAGGAGACCCTGTGGCAAGGCCCTGGACGGGAGCCCCCGGAGGGCCCGGGCGCCGTCCGGAGAATCTCCGGGCAGTCAGGGGGAGTGCCACATCCTTACCACCCACAGGCACTCCCTGGGATGGTTTTGCGTGAGGTTCCGTGGAAACACGCTTTATTGGAGGGACTGGACACAGGCGGGAACACCGCCCCGGGGCTTGTCGCATGGCGAGGGAGTCCAGGGGCGGAGAAGGGGAAAGAAGACTTGTCCAGGGTGCTTCTGGTAACGGGGGCCTCCAAGGGCCTGGGCCAAGCCATCGCCGGTGTCCTGGCCCAGCCCGGGACCATGGTAATCATGCACTACTGTCGAGATGAAGCAGGGGCTGGAGTTACCAAGGCCATGGTAAAGGAGAGGGGAGGGGATGCCCTGGTGCTCCAGGCCGATCTCACCGAAGCGGCGGAGGCGGCGCATCTAGTGGAGGAAGCAAAAAAGGGCTGGGACCCTGGAGGTACTGGTGAACAACGCGGGCATAGTCCTAAGAAAGCCATTCCTGGAGACCACCGGCGAGGACCTGGAGGAGACCCTGGCGACCAACGTGAAGGCCGTGTTCTGCCTGAGCAGGGAAGCAGCAAAGGGAATGTCCAGGCGAGGCAGGGGTTGCATCATCAACGCCAGTTCCATCTCCGGGTCCCTTGGTTTCGAGAACCGCTCCGCATACTGCGCTTCAAAGGGCGCGGTCAACCTCTTGACCCGGGCCATGGCCTTTGAACTCGGACCCATGGGTATCCGTGTAAACGCGGTAGCACCTGAGTCATGAATACTGGCCAAGTGGTGGGCAATTTAACCAAAGCCGGCATGCTGGAGGAGACCTCACGCTACATACCCGCCAGGAGGTTGGGGATGACTACCGAGGTGGCCCAGGCCGTGGGCTTCCTCGCCTCGGATGAGGCCTCCCACATCCTAGTAGCGTAATGGTAGTAGACGGGGGGGGTACTGCCAGGCAGGCTTTCCCCCTCAAATGACCTTTACCTGCCATTAGAGGCCCGCCCTGAGACTTGGAGGCAGGCACAAAGAAGCCGGGGCCGGGCCATTGTGTTCCCGAACTGGCTGGGCCAGGAGGAAAACGGCGGGCTGCGGCGAAGGATGGTAAGACCACGGAATGACCAGTGGTAAGAATCCGATGCGCGGCGATGGGAGGGTCAGGCTTGATTAAGAACGTGGTAATGCCACAGCTGGGACTCACCATGTCAAAAGGGAAGATCGCGAAGTGGCTGTTAGAGGAGGGGGACACTGTCGAGAAGGGCGCCCCCCTTCTAGTGGTAGAGACGGAGAAGGTCACCATTGAGATCGAGGTGCCGGTGTCTGGCGTGCTGGGCAGGGTGGTGTTCCCTGCGGGCGAGACGGTCCCGGTGGGTACCACCATCGCCGTTATTGCCACTGAGGGGGAAGACCTCTCCAACCTGGACCTGCCACCCGTTCCTGGCGGGAAGAAGGCCCCGGAGCCCGGGCCGGTGACCCCTGGGCTCCCCGCGGCGAAGGTTGTGAGGGAAGAGATCAAGGCATCGCCCCTTGCCAGGAGGATCGCGGATGAGATGGGGGTAGACCTCAGCAGGGTCCAGGGTACGGGACCTGGCGGCCGGATAACAAAGGAGGACGTTATCAGGGCAAGACAAGGCGAGGAGACAGTTCAGCCAGTAAAGGCGTTCCCCGAAAGCGGCTATGAGGTGATCGAAATGACGGCAGCGCGCCGGGTTACCGCGGAAAGGCTGGCGGAGAGTTTCCGTTCGGCTCCCCACTACTACGTTGAGATGGAAGTGGAGGCCACACACACGCTGCAGCTGAGGGAGGACCTCAAGACCAGCGCTGGCGCGGTCAGGATCAGCATCACCGACGTGATTGTCATGGCCTGCTCCAAGGCCCTGTGCGCCCACAGGGAGGTGAACTCTACCATCGAGGACGGGGAGATCCGCGTGTACCAGCACGCCAACGTGGGCCTGGCTGTGGATACGGAACGAGGACTCCTGGTTCCCGTGGTACACAAGGCCGAGACCATGTCCCTTAGGGAGATAGCCGCCTTCAGCCGGGACTTGGTGGAGAGGGCTCGAGAAGGCCGTCTCATGCCTGATGACTTTGCGGGCGGAACCTTCACCGTATCGAACATGGGAATGCTGGGGGTCGATGCCTTCACGGCTGTGCTCAACCCTCCCCAGAGCGCCATCCTGGCGGTGGGTCGTGTGGCCCAGGTTGCCAGGCCAGCGCCGGAAGGGGTGCGGTTCGTCCCGGCAATGAGGCTTACCCTAAGTGCGGATCACAGGAGCGTGGATGGAGCCACAGCAGCCCGGTTCCTCCGCACTGTCAAGGGCTTCTTGGAGAATCCCGCTTTGATGCTCTAGCGAAAAGGAGTGAACTCCTTGGACACAGGCGTAGTGGTACTTGGGGGTGGACCCGGAGGATACAGCGCGGCCCTGAGGGCCAGGGCCTTGGGCGCCAGTGTCTGCCTGGTGGAAGAGAGGGACATCGGCGGGACCTGCCTCAACAGGGGCTGTATTCCCACCAAGGCCATGCTGGAGAGCGCTCACGTCCTGGACATCGCCAGGACCGCCCAGGCTTACGGTGTGAAAAACCAGGGTGTTGCCCCGGACTTCCCGAAGATGGTGGCCAGGAAGAATGATGTGGTGTCGTCCCTAAAGGCTGGAGTGGAGAGGCTCCTGGAGGAAAAGGGCGTTGTGCTTGTGCGGGGCAGGGGAGCCCTGGAGCCAGGGCGAGCCATAGTGGCTGTGGAAATGGGCCAGGGGACAGATACCATCAGCTATACCTCGCTCATTATAGCCACAGGCTCCGAGCCAATGGTGCCACCTGTGGAAGGGGTAAATCTCCCCGGGGTATACACTAGCGATAATATCCTGGACCTGGAGGAGATCCCGGAGAGCATCGTGGTAGTGGGGGGCGGGGCGGTAGGGCTGGAGTATGCGGGGCTCTTCGCGGCCCTGGGCTCAAGGGTTACCGTAGTGGAACTTGTGGAACACCTCCTGCCCCTGGAGGACAAAGAGGTGGGGGATGCCACTGCCTTCCTGCTAGGACGACAGGGGGTAGAGGTCCGCACGAAAACCCAGCTCCTGAGCATCAAGACAGGGGCAAAGGGCCTTGCTGTCGAGCTAGGGGGGACCGGGGGCAGTGAGGTGCTGCACGCCCGGAGCGTCCTCCTGGCGGTGGGCAGGCGGCCGAGGCCTCCCCAGGGCATACCCACCCACAACAAGGGTTTTTTGAAGGTGGATGCGAGCATGCGCACGGAGCGCCCTGGCGCCTTTGCCGTCGGGGATGTGGCGGGCAACTACATGCTGGCCCACGTCGCCATGGAGGAGGGCCAGGTTGCTGCGGAGAACGCGCTGGGCCTTCCCAGCCGCATGAACTACAGGGCAGTGCCCAGGTGTGTGTTCCTTCACCCCGAGGTGGCTTGTGTAGGCCTGACTGAGGAAGCGGCTGCCAAGGGCAGGGACATATCCGTCGCCCGCTTCCCTCTGAGCAGGAACGGCAGGGCAATGACCATGGGATTGCCCGACGGGTTCATCAAGGTCATCTGCGAGGCCAGGACCGGCGAGATCCTGGGGGTCCACATGGTTGGGCCTGCGGTCACCGAGATGGTGGCCGGAGTGACTGCCGCGATTTCCCTGGAGGCTACCTACGAGGAAATGGCCACCCTTATCCACCCGCATCCTACAGTCTCCGAATCCGTGAAGGAGTGCATGGGGCTTTTCAACGGGAAGGCCATTCACTGTTGATGTTGATAAGGAGGCGCCGAGCCGAATTGAGAGTCTCTCAACACCCTATCCTCGAAGTCAAGAAGGGCAAACCCATAACCATCAGGTGGGACGGCCGTGAGATCCCGGCCCTAGAGGGGGAGCCTGTGGCAGCCGCCCTCATGGCCGCTGGATTCCTTGCGCTTCGCAAGACTGCCCTCCGGGGGGAGCCAAGAGGTGTTTTCTGCGCTATTGGCAGGTGTACTGACTGTGTGATGATAGTTGACGGGGTTTCTAACGTTAGGACCTGTGTCACCCCGGCCAGGGACGGCATGGATGTGAGAACCCAAATGGGGCTGGAGAAATGCGGTGATGACCATGCGTGAAGTCCAGATCGCCGTAGTGGGAGCAGGGCCGGCAGGCCTGGCGGCATCTGTCGAAGCTGCCCGCAAGGGTGCCCAGGTGCTGGTCATGGATGAGCAGTTGGAACCCGGCGGGCAGCTCTATAAGCAGATTCACAAGTTCTTCGGCTCGCGGGAGCACCTGGCTGGTGTCCGGGGCTTCGACATCGGCAGGCAGATGCTGGCCGAGGCCCAAGGGCTTGGGGTGGAAATCCTCCTGGACACGGTGGTACAGGGCATCTGTGACGGCAACACGCTCTTCGCGGTGACCAGAGGGGAGCCCCTGCTGGTCATGGCCCAGCGGGCCATTGTGGCTACCGGGGCAAACGAGAACAACCTCTACTTCCCCGGGTGGACTCTCCCCGGCGTGATGGGGGCTGGCGCTGCCCAGACCATGATGAACGTCCACATGGTCCTTCCGGGAAAGAGGATGCTTATGGTAGGTTCCGGAAATGTCGGGCTCATCGTTGCTTACCAGGCGCTCCTGGCGGGCGGTGAGGTCAAGATGCTGATAGAGGCCGCACCTCGCATCGGGGGTTACGGGGTCCACGCCGCCAAGCTGGCCAGGGCGGGGGTGCCCATCAGGACATCCCACACGATCCTGGGGGCCTGGGGTGATAGGCAGGTGGAGGGAGCCACCGTTGCCCAGGTGGACAAGGACTGGAAGCCTGTGCCCGGAACAGAGGTGGACCTGGAGGTCGATGTCATCTGTGTTGCAGTGGGACTGAGACCCTTGATAGAGGTTGCCCTCATGGCGGGCTCCCGGGCTGCGTGGTTTCCCGCTCTGGGAGGGCACTTCCCTGCCCACAACGAGAGGATGGAGACAAGCGTGCCCGGGGTCTTCGTGGCGGGAGACGTAGCCGGGGTGGAAGAGGCATCCACTGCTATGGAGGAAGGACGCCTGGCAGGTCTCAGCGCCGCCTGGTCCCTGGGCTTGATCAGCGATGACTGCTACCACGCTGAGGCCAGGGACATCCAGGGGCGCCTTGAGGCCCTGCGGAGCGGGCCCTTTGGAGCGGCCCGCAGGCAGGCGAAGGCAGCCATCCTAGAGGGAGAGGGGATCTTGGCATGACAAAGGGGCAAGCCTTTGACGGGGTGGCATCCTGGGAGGAGCTGGAGGCTTCTCCGGGTTACCCTCCGGGTGGCAAAGTCCCCGGCAGGAGGGTCGCGGTGATCGAGTGCGTCCAGGAAATCCCCTGCAATCCTTGTGAAACCGCCTGCAAGCAGGGAGCCATAACCGTAGGCACCCCCATAACCTCCCTGCCTTCCTTGGATGTGGACAAGTGCACGGGATGCGGCCTGTGCGTTGCCAAGTGCCCGGGCCTTGCCATCTTCGTAGTGGATCTGACAGGGGAAGACGGAAAAGGGGCAGTAGTGGAGTTCCCCTACGAGTACCAGCCCCTTCCCGAGGTGGGGGAAGGTGTCTTTGTAGTGAACCGCCAGGGCGAGGTGATAGGAGAAGGGATAGTAAAGAAGTCTGTGAGGCCCAAGGCATATGATAAGACCGGAGTAGTGGGTGTGGAGGTCTCGCCCTCCCTGGCCGCCGAGGCAAGGAGCATCAAGAGACGGTGACGCCTCCGCTGCCATCGCCCTCGGTTAGGGTTTCCTCCTCGATGATCTTGGTCAGGTCTTGGTCCACGCTAAAGAAGTGATCCTTCATCATCTCTTCGGCCAAGTCTGGGTCTCCCGCGGCTATTGCTTCGTAGATGTCTAGGTGCTGGCGCACGTACAGCCCGGCTCTCCCGGGGTCTGAAACGAGCTTCTTCCGGCTGGGCCCGTAGCAGTCCCGCATCAATCCCGAGATCATGGTCATGACATCAGTTATCAGCGGGTTTCGCGTAGAGGCCGCAATGGCCAGGTGGAAGGCGACGTCCGAATCGTCATTGGGCATCTTGGATTCGATATCGTGCTTCATGGTGAGATTGAGCTCACGCAGCCGGAGCAGGTCGATGTCGGTTGCCCTTTCCGCCGCAAGGCGAACCATCTGTATCTCAAGGATCTTCCTGAGCTCCAGGAGGTGAAACACGTTATCGCGCTCCCGCACGATACTGAGGGCCAGGGGTTCCACCAGGTCCTCCATGTTGGTCTCGCTGATCTTGGCGCCGTTCCGGGTGATCTCCACGAGGCCAATGGACTCCAGGGCTGTCAGGGCTTCCCTGAGGGTCGGCCGGCTCACCTGCAGCTTCTCCGCCAGCTGGCGTTCGGGCAGCAGGTGATCGCCGGGGGAGAGCTGCCCCTCTCGTATGAGCTTGCGAATCTCCTCAACTATGACCCGGTAGCTTCTGATGTGCTTTCTCTTGCTCTTCAGGTCCGATATCTCAACCATGGGTTCCCCTGCCTCTTGGGAAGTGTGGTCAGACCGCGGCAAGACTTCGCCCTTTATTCTCGTTAATCCTCTTTCCCATTTCAGATTTTTGCGGCCAAGACAAAAAGGAATCTGCGCAATTACGTAGAACCTTACCATGGTCAGACCAACGTCTTTACCAAGGTCAACCATAACTGGAGGGGGGTTCCCCAGTGCTGACGGATAGGGTTAAGGCCTTGCGGGATCACGTGATATCTGCCAGGCCCGAGGTGTTTGCCGAGAGGGCGCTCTTGGTGACGGAGGCATACATGGCCACGGAGGGCCAGCCAGCTGCCACCAGGAGAGCAGCAGCACTGGATAGCGTGCTCAGGAAGGGCAGCATCCTCATAAGAGATGGGGAGCTGATCGTCGGGTGCAAGACACCCTCTCCCAAGGGCTCGCCGCTTTACCCCGAGTTCAACTCCAAGTGGATCGAGGATGAGCTGGACACCTTGGCCTCCAGGGCCGAAACGCCCTTCTACGTCTCCCCTGAGACCAAAAAAGAGTTGCGAGAAAAGGTTCTCCCCTACTGGAGGGGTCGCACGGTTTACGACGCCATCGTCGAGGCAACCCCCCCTAGAGCCCTGGAGGGCGTTGACGAGGCGCTCTTCTTCCACTACTACCTCAACCGGAGCATCGGCCACCTGACCGTGGACTACGGGAAGGTCCTGCGCCTGGGCATGAGCGGCATAAGACGGCAGGTTTCAGAGGCCATTGGGGCCCTGGACTACGGTGCCTGGGACGTCTTGGACAAGAAGGCCTTCTACGAGGCTTTGCTGGTCGTGGCTGATGCCTCAGTGGCCTTCGCCCACAGGTATGCAAGCCTTGCTGAGGAAGTAGCAGGCAGCTGCCGAGACCCCCGGCGCAGGGATGAACTGCTGTCTATAGCCCGGGTGTGCCGCAGGGTACCCCAGTACCCTGCCGAGACATTTCACGAGGCCCTGCAATCCTTCTGGTTTGTCCACCTAATTCTGAACCTGGAGAGCAACTCCTACGCCATTTCCCCGGGACGTTTCTGCCAGTACATCAATCCCTACCTTCAGGATGACCTGGAGAAGGGGAACCTGGACCGTCCAGGGGCACAGGAGCTCCTCAACTGCCTGTGGGTAAAGATCAACGAGCTCACAGTGGTGAAGGAGAGCGGCACCGCCAAGGCTAGCAACACCTATGTGGATTTCCAGAACCTTAACATCGGGGGTCTCCGGGCCGACGGGAGTGACGGGACCAATGACGTATCCTTCATGTGCCTTGAAGCCCTGGCGGACCTGAGGCTCCCTCAGCCGCAGCTCTCGGCCCTCATCAGCCGGCAGACCGGTCATGACTTCCTCCTCAGGACGGCCGAGGTCGTTCGCATGGGCACGGGAATGCCAGCGGTGTTCAATGAAGACGAGCGGGTGGTGAGCCTGCTGGATAAGGGCAAGACCCTGGAGGATGCCAGGACCGGCGGGATCAATGGCTGTGTGGAGCCGGTAGCCCAGGGTTGCGACCACATGGCCTCCTCCGGCTACATAAACCTGGCCAAGTGCCTGGAACTGGCCTTGAATGACGGTGTAAGCATGACGACGGGGAAGAGGCTGGGGCCGCCCACCGGTACCCCGTCCTCCCTAGATGACATGGAGGCCCTTTGGACTGCCCTGGAAAGCCAGGTCCAGCATGTTGTGGGTCTCAAGCACATCTACGACGAGGTTTCTAGGGCTGCCTTTGCCCGTCACTGCCCGGTGGTCTTCACATCCCTTGTCATGGAGGGCTGCATCAAGAAGGGTAGGGACTTCCATCAAGGAGGCTGCAAGTATAACCTGCCCATGATGTGCGGGGTGGGAACGGGTACGGTGACAGATGCCATGGCAGCGCTCCAGTGGGTTGTCTTCGAGCAGCGCAGGATCACCCTCAAGGAGTTGGTCCCGGTGCTAGAGTCCAACTTCCAGGGGCATGAGGAAGTCCGGGATCTCCTCTGGAACAGGGCACCCAAGTTCGGAAATGGTATAGAAAGGGTGGATCTCCTCGCGGCCAGGCTGGTCGCCATGTTCTGCCGGGCGCTGTCAGCCCTGCAAAACCAGGAGGGTACGCCCTACGCTGCCAACATGATACCCACAACAACACACATTCCCTTTGGGGCTGGGACCGCCGCCACGCCCGATGGCAGGCTATGCGGAGACCCCCTCTCAGAAGGCATATCGCCGGTCCAAGGCAAGGACACCTCGGGCCCTACGGCGGTCCTCAGATCCCTGGGGAGGATTGACCACGCCAGGTGCGCAGGCACCCTGGTAAACATGAAGTTCACTCCCGGCACCCTCAAGGGTGAGGAGGGGTTGAGGAAGTTCGCCGACCTCATCCGGACCTACTTTGACCTGGGGGGGCACCACCTCCAGTTCAACGTGGTTTCCCGGGAGACACTGCTGGAGGCTCAGAAGAACCCAGGAGCCCACAGATCCCTCATAGTCCGGGTGGCGGGCTACAGCGACTACTTCGCCAGCCTTAGCAGGGAAGTGCAGGACGAGATCATCTCCAGGACCGGGCACGAGGTATGAGTGTAGCCGGGGGATCAGGACTGATCTTTGACATCAAGCGCTATGCCATACACGATGGCCCAGGGATCAGGACCACCGTGTTCTTAAAGGGGTGTCCCCTGGAGTGCATCTGGTGTGACAACCCCGAATCCCAGCGCTTTGAGCCCGAAGTGGCCTTATTCAGTGGTGAATGCATCCTATGCGGGCGCTGTGTTACCGCTTGCCCCAGCGGGGCTGTGTCCTTCAGGAAGGGGAGGCGGTTTCTTGACAGGTCCAGGTGTCGAGGGTGCGGTGAATGCGCCAGGGAATGTCCCCGGGGTGGAGTGAGACTCATGGGGAGGCGCGTCGAGCCTGAGGAGCTATTCAAGGAAATCGTAGTTGACAGGCCCTTTTGGGACAGGTCCGGTGGAGGAGTCACCCTCTCAGGGGGTGAGCCCCTGGCCCAGCCGGAGTTCTCCAGAGCCTTCCTTGAGGTGTGCCGCCGCGCTCGGGTACACACGGCCATAGAGACATCAGGGTATGCCCCTCAGGAACACCTCCGGCATGTGGCCACCGGAGCGGACCTAGTCATCTATGACCTCAAGGCAGTAGATGACGAACTTCACCACAGGCTCACAGGCAGGCGGAACAGGCTGGTGAGGGACAACCTTCTTGCCCTGCTGGCAACCAGCGTTGAGGTGCTGGTACGGGTGCCCCTGGTGCCAGGGTGCAACGACAGCACTGCAGATCTCGAGGCCCTCGGTGCCTTCCTGGAGGACGCCCGCCCTGGTATCAGTGTGGAACCCCTGGCCTATCACCGGTTGGGGGAGGCCAAGTATCCCAGGCTCGGCAGGGAGTATGCCCTGGAGGGCATGGCCACTCCAGGTGAAGACTTCCTGGCGAGGGCTCGAAGGGTCCTGGAGGCCTACAGGGTGACAGTAATCACCGATTAGCGGCAGAGAGACGGAGGTGACCACAGTGGATAAGGAAAAATGCCTCGAAATGCTCAGGAGCATGCTCCGGATACGGCGCTTCGAGGAGAAGGCCATTGAGGTCTTCAGCGAAGGCCTGATGGGGGGCGTGCTCCACACCTATATCGGCGAGGAAGCGGTGGCCGTGGGGGTGTGCTCCAACCTGAGGGTGGATGACTATGTGGCCGGCACACACCGCGGGCACGGGCACTGCCTGGCGAAGGGGGCGCCCTCTGACAGGATGCTGGCGGAACTCATGGGGCGCAAGACAGGATTGAACAAGGGCAAGGGCGGTTCCATGCACACCATCGACTTCTCCAAGGGTATCCTGGGGTCCAACGGCATCGTCGGGTCTGGGATCCCCATCGTGGTGGGGGCGGCACTGTCAGCCAAGATGAGAGGCACAGACCAGGTGGCAGTGGCCTTCTTCGGGGATGGCGCCACAAACAGGGGGTCGTTTCACGAGGGCCTGAACCTGGCCGCCTTGTGGGATCTCCCGGCCATATTCGTGTGCGAGGACAACAAGTGGGCCATTTCCGTGCCCAAGCGGCGGTCCACGAAGCTGGAAGACCTCAGTGTGCGTGCTTCATCCTACGGCATGCCTGGGGTTAGCGTTGACGGCAGCGACATCCTGGCGGTGCACCAAGCCGCGGCCGCGGTCGTGGCCAGGGCACGCCGGGGAGAAGGGCCTACCCTGCTGGTTTGCGATACGCCCAGGGCTCGCGGGCATGAGGAGGGAGACCCGCAGGACTACAGGCCCAAGGACGACCTTGAGGCAGCCAAGCGCCGGGACCCCATAGAGGGGCTCAAGACCTACATGCTGGGGGCCGGCATGCTTACCGGCGATGAGTTCGAGGCCGTGGACAAAGCCATAGTCCAGGAGATCATGGAGGCTGAGAGGTTTGCCCGGCAAAGTCCCTTCCCTCGGCCAGAGGAAGCACTCGACGACCTGTTCGCGGAGGTGCACTAGATGAGAGAGATCAACTACCAGCAGGCCTTGAACGAGGCGCTCAAAGAGGAAATGGCCAGGGACGAGCGGGTTTTCGTCCTGGGAGAGGACATTGGACTCATAGGCGGCAACTTTGGGATCACCCGGGGGCTCCTTGAGGAGTTTGGTTCCGAAAGGGTACTGGACACCCCCATATCCGAGGATGGATTTGTGGGGGCTTCCCTGGGGGCCGCCATCACGGGGATGCGCCCGGTGGCAGAGGTCATGTTCTCCTCTTTCATGGGCTGCTGCATGGAACAGATATGGAACCAGATATCCAAGATCCGCTACATGAGCGGCGGGCAGGTAGAGGTCCCCCTGGTCATCAGGACTGTCAATGCCCTGGGGCGTTCCACCGCCGCGCAGCACAATGAAAGACCCGAGGCCATGTTCATGCACATCCCGGGCCTGAAGATCGTCACCCCAGCAACACCCTACGATGCCAAAGGCCTCCTGAAGGCCTCCATAAGAGACCCGAACCCGGTCATCTTCTTTGAACAGTGTTTCCTGTACTTCACCGCAAAGGGGCATGTACCTGAGGAAGACTACATCGTCCCCCTGGGCAAGGCCGATGTCAAGCGCCGCGGAACCGATGTGACCATAGTGAGCTACTCAGCAATGGTGTACAAGGCACTGGAGGCCGCGGAGTTGCTCTCCGCCAGGGGCGTGGAGGCAGAGGTGGTTGACCTGAGGACCCTGTCACCCCTGGACAGGGAGACACTGCTGGAATCCGTCAAGGCCACCGGCAAGGTTGTGATAGCGGAGGACGACTGCAAGTTTGGAGGCGTCGGCGCGGAAGTCACTGCCATCATCATGGAAGAGGCCTTCGACTACCTTGACGCCCCGGTGCTGAGGGTGGCCACCAGGGATGTGCCCACCCCTTTCAGCAAACCCCTGGAGAACCACATTATGCCCACGGTGGATGACATCGTGGCTGCCTGCGGCAAGGTTGCCGGGGCCTAGACCTGGGGAGGCGCATTCAGGTGAGAATTCTCTGGCAGAACAACACCAGCGAAAACATTCCAGGATTTCGGGCCTTCAGCCCCTTCTGGGGATTTCTCCAGCAGGAACTGGACAAGGTAGCCAGGCCTGGGACGCAGGTCGAGGTCCGGCACCTAGGGCATTCCACCAACTACGTGAGGTCCAGGTACGGGGACTTCGTGAACAACTCATGCCTGGTGGAGCAGGTGCTGGATGCGGAGGAACAGGGCTATGACGGTGTGATACTCGGGTGCTTCCCTGACCCCCAGCTCTATGCCTTGAGGGAGGTCATGAACATCCCCGTAGTTGGGATCGGGGAGGCAGCCATGTTGACAGCGCTGGCCCTGGGATACCGGTTCGCTGTGGTAACCGTGGACGATGCGATCGTGCCCAACATGGACATGCAGGTGAGGCTGTACGGGCTTGAGGACAGGGCCATCTACCGCCCTGTACGCGCGGTGAGGCCGCCCTTTACCCGGGAGCACTACCTGAAGGGTATGACAGACCCCCATGGTGTGCTGGTGCCGGCCTTCTTCGAGACCGCCAGGGAGTGTGTCAGGGACGGAGCCGAGGTGATCCTCATCGGGTGTGGCTACATGGGTTTCATCCTCACCTCCAACAGCATCACTCGAATGGATGGCGAGGTCCCTCTGGTCAATCCTGGAGCTTGCGCCGTCAAGCTCATTGAGGGTCTCGTGGATCTTGAGTCTTCCGTTGGTCTTAGAAAGAGCACTGCAGGATACTTCAAGCCCCCCGGCGAGGGCTTGGTGAAGGCCATCCGTGCGGCTGCCAGGGAGGATCGCTCATGAGGGAGCGGGAGGAAGGGGGCACCCTGGTGTGCCGCTGTGAAGAGGTTCTTGAGGCTGAGGTTCTCGAAGCCATCTCTTCAGGGGCCGCCAGCGTTCCCTGGGTCAAGAGACTGACAAGGGCCGGGATGGGAGTCTGCCAGGGGAAGGTATGCGGGGGGACGGTGCAGCGCCTCCTGGCGAAGCACTCGGGCGTCCATCCAATGCTTCTCTTCCCCGACAGCCCTCGCCCGCCCCTGAGGCCCGTTACTGTGGAGACCCTTGCACGGTTTCCGCAGATTGATGCCCCTTGTCCTGCGCCCCCGGCTCCGCCTCAGTCACAGGCGCCCCGGGACGGGGTCACCTGGAGCCAGCGCGAGGTGGATTTCCTCGTAATCGGTGCCGGGTCCACCGGTTGCTCCGTGGCCTACCACCTAGCCAGGCGGGGCAAATCTGTCCTGGTGGTAGACCAGGCGGAGGTGGCTCAGGAGGGATCCGGGCGCAACCTGGGGGGAATCCGGCAGCTGGGACGCCATCCCTCGGAGGTGCCCATAGCCAGGGAGAGCCTGCGCATGTGGGCCCAGATCCAGGACCGCCACGATATTGAGATGAGACACATGGGATACCTCTGGGTGGCCCTTTCGGAGATGGAGATGAGCCTCCAGGAGAAGGCTCACAGGCTCCAGGTGGATATGGGGGTAAGATCCGAACTATTATCCGGGGCCCTGTTAAGGCGGACCTTCCCGGCTCTCTCAGAAAGGAGCCTGCAAGGGCTTCACTGCCCGGATGATGCCCAGGCCAATCCCATCAAGGCCACCCGGGCGCTGGCCGCTATGGCGGTGGAGGCGGGAGCCGAAATCCGGGAACACACGCCGGTCTACGGCTTCCTCGCGTCCGGGGGGGAGATCCAGGGCGCCGAGACCAACCGCGGGAGGGTCACAGCCAAGAAGGTGATACTGGCTGCTGGGCCCTGGGCAAAGCCCATGGCCCAGTGGGTGGGGCTGGACCTCCCCCTCACTGCGGTGCCCAACCAGATAATGGTGACCGAGCCCATTGGGTACATGGTGCGGCCCTTGGTCCTTACCGGGCTGGCTGTGTGCCTCCAGGGGGCCCGCGGCAATGCCTACATCGGCAACGTGGATCCCCCCGGTGTATCTGGCTTCGGTAAAGAAACGGTACTGAAAGAGATGTTCCGGTCCGCCAAGAACATCCTGGAGGTATTGCCGGGCCTGGCCAAGGTAAGGGTAATACGCAGTTGGGCAGGGGTGCTCGATCTCACCCCTGACGACATCCCCATCATTGGGGAACCCGAGGAGGCGCCTGGGCTGTTCCTGGCAACGGGCTTTGCCGGTCATGGATTTGCCATATCTCCCATGATTGGCCAGCTTATTGCCCAGGCCTTGATGGGTGAGAGGCCCTCCCTGCCCATGGATGACTTCGACCCGGGCCGCTTCAGAAGCGGAGCCGCCCGCCCCATTCAACACTTCACCCACCAGCACAGGAACTAGCGCATTTAACCGGCCTAGGCCGGACAGGAGGTGAAGGCATTGGAGTATTTCCTTAGCCAGCTGGTGAACGGCTTGGCCATAGGTAGCGTGTACGCGCTGATCGCCGTGGGGTACAGCATCATCTACGGCATACTGCAGCTGATGAACTTCGCTCATGGGGACGTGTACATGGTGGGCACCTTCATCGCGCTATCCCTCATAGTGGCCACGCAGAGTGTCTTTGTCACCGTGGTGCTGGCTTCGCTGGCCGGGGCCATGATCGGCGCCAGCATTGAGAGGGTGGCCTACAGGCCGCTCAGGGCAGCTCACAGGGCAGCGCCCATGATCAGCGCTGTTGGGGCAGCCCTGATCCTGCGGAACAGCGCCCAGCTGATGTGGGGAACCAAGACCTACCACTTCCCCTCGCTGCTCCCCTCCAGGTTCATACACCTAGGGGATGTGGGTGTCTCCACGTTATCCGTGTCCATCTTCGTGATAGCCCTGGTTCTCATGACGGTTGTAGGTATCACGGTACAGAAGACCAAGATAGGCATGGCTGTTAGGTGCGTCTCCCAGAGCATTCCCACGGCCTTGCTCATGGGTATACCGGTGAGCAAGATCATCACCGTGGTCTACGCCATCGGGGCTTCCCTGGGTGTCGCCGCAGGCATCCTCTTTGCCACGTACTACAACAGCGTGTTCATCGGCATGGGCTTCCTGGGGACCATGAAGGCCTTCACAGCAGGGCTCCTTGGGGGACTGGGCAACATCTACGGCGCCTGCCTGGGAGGCATCCTCCTGGGGGTTATCGAGGCCATGAGCTCCGGCTTCATATCCTCCGCCTACAGGGATGCCATCAGCTTCGGCGTTCTCATCGTCGTGCTGATCCTCAAGCCGTCAGGCCTCCTGGGCACGCAAATATCGGAAAAGGTGTAGGTGAAGCCAATGAAGCAGAACGACCATGCACCAAGACATGAGGTCAAGGCGCACACCGTCGCTTATCTTGTATGCTTCCTTTTGGTGCTCGCCATCCCCCAAGTGGTGAATAGCGCCTACACCCTCCGAGTGATCAACATGATAATGCTCTACAGCATACTGGCTCTGGGACTCAACCTGGTGGGGGGCTACTGTGGGCAGCTCTCCCTGGGCCACGCAGCCTTCTACGGCATCGGGGCCTACACCTCGGCGCTGCTCACCATGAACCTGGGCTGGCCCTTCCTTCCGGCCCTGGTGGTGTCGGCGCTCTTTGCCTGCCTCTGGGGGCTCATACTGGGTGTGCCCACGTTGCGTGTATCCGGTGACTACCTGCTCATAGTCACCATCGGTTTCGCGGAGATCGTCCGCATCGTATTCACCAACTGGGTATCAGTGACCAGGGGACCTATGGGCCTCCCGGGTATCCCTGGCGTCAGCATAATGGGATTTACCTTCCGGACGGGCACCCACTACTACTACCTGTTCCTTGCGGCCCTCATCATCACGGTCCTGGCCATCCACCGGCTGGTGAACTCCAAGGTTGGGCGGGCCTTCATAGCCATCAGGGAAGACGAGACCGCTGCTAGCGCCATGGGGATCCACACCACGTACTACAAGGTGATAGCCTTCGCCACCGGTGCACTCTTCGCGGGTATGGCCGGTAGTTTCCTTGCCCACTACCTCAAGTTCGTGGGTCCCATGAACTTCACGCTGGACGAGTCCCTTCTCATGTTCCAGATGATAATCCTGGGGGGTCTTGGCAGTATTAGCGGCTCAATCCTCGGGGCGGCCATCCTGGTGGTAATCCCCGAGGTCTTCCGAGGCATCTACGAGTACAGGATGCTCATCAATGGCTTGATCATGGTGGCGCTGATGATATGGCGGCCCCAGGGCCTCCTGGGCACCATGGGAGGCGCCAGGAAGGCTGGCTCCGCCGGGAAGGCTCTTCAGAAAACGGTGGCATCCCTGTTTTCCGGGGGAGCCGCATCGGGGCAGGTGAAACGGTGATGGAGATACTCCGGGTGGAAGGTCTCTGCAAGTGTTTTGGCGGCCTTAAGGCCGTGTGGGAGGTCTCTTTCCAGCTAAACGAGGGGGAGATCCTTGGGATGATCGGCCCCAACGGCTCCGGCAAGACCACGGTGTTCAACCTGATCACCGGGGTCTACAAACCCACTGGCGGGAGCATCAGATTCCAGGGCGAGAGCATAGGGGGCCTGCCCTCCTACCTCATAACCCAGAAGGGCATGAACAGGACCTTCCAGAACATCCGGCTCTTTGGGACCATGACGGTCTTGGACAATGTCCTCGTGGGAATGCACTGCCAGATAAAGGCCACCCTTGCTGATGCGCTGGCCAGGAACAAGAGGCACAGTGAGAGCGAGAGTCAGGGTGTCCAGAGGGCCATGGAGCTCCTGGACTTCATGGGCCTTGGCGACCGGACCCACGAGGTTGCGGCCAACCTGGCCTACGGCGAGCAGCGCAGGCTGGAGCTGGCCAGGGCCCTGGCGAACCAGCCCGCGGTACTTCTCCTGGATGAGCCGACAGCGGGGATGAACCCAAACGAGGCCGCCATGATGATGCAGATGATCCGCAGTGTCAGGCAAAGGGGGATCACCGTATTCCTCATCGAGCACAACATGAAGGTGCTCATGGGCATATCTGACAGAGTCATAGCGCTGGAGGCGGGAAAGAGGATCGCCGAGGGAGAGCCCCAGACCATACAGCGGCATCCACAGGTCATCAAGGCATACCTAGGGACGGAGGGGTGACGATGCTTACCCTACGAGACGTGTCAGTCCGCTATGGTAACATCGAGGCCCTGAGGGGCGTTTCCCTGGATGTGAAGCAGGGAGAGATAGTGGCCCTCATCGGTTCAAACGGTGCGGGCAAGTCCACCCTCCTCAAGACCATTTCGGGGCTCTTGAGACCATGGAAGGGCAGCATAGAGTACCTGGGGTGCCCTATTGAGAAGAAGTCCCCGGAGGAAATCGTCCGGATGGGCATCAGTCACTGCCCCGAGGGGCGAAAGGTCTTCCCGCGTTCCACCGTCTACGAAAACCTCCTCATGGGGGCCTATATCCGGAACGATGCCACGGCTGTCAAGGCTGACATCGAGAAGTTCATGTGCCGTTTTCCCATCCTCAGGGAACGGAAGGCCCAGATCGCAGGAACCCTGAGCGGGGGAGAACAGCAGATGCTGGCGACCAGCCGGGCGCTGATGTCCCGGCCGCGCCTCTTAGTCCTGGACGAGCCCTCAATGGGGCTGGCGCCCACCATAGTGAAAGAGGTTTTCAAGATCATCGAGGAGATCCGGCACGAGGGGACCACGATTCTCCTGGTCGAGCAGAACGCGTTCATGGCCCTGAATACAGCGGATAGGGCCTACGTCTTGGAGACAGGTGAGATCGTCAGGCAAGGGGATGCCAAGGAACTCCTGTGTGATGACTTCGTGCGACAGTCCTACCTAGGAGAGTGAGATTCCCAGGATGAAAGGGGTGATGCTCGGGTCAAGAGAGCCTTGGGGAGCCGATCCACAAGAACAGATAGGGGGCTTGGAAAGTGTACAAGAAGGTTACATGGATAGTAGTCGTCTTGATCGCATCGCTTCTGGTGTCCCTGGCAGGTTGCGGTGGGCAGCCTTCCGGAGAAAACGGCGGCACCGAAGAAATGCCCGGCGAGCAGGCTCAGGAGAAGATCTACATCGGTGTGGCCGGACCCCTCACGGGTGACAGTGCCGTCTACGGAGAGGGCCTGAGGAACGGCGTGCTCTTCGCGATAGAGGAGATCAATGCTTCTGGCGGCGTGAACGGTAAGATGTTTGAAGCCGTTATAGAGGACGACAAGGGTGATCCCAAAGAGGCCGCCAACGTCGCGCAGAAGTTTGCCGGGGATGACAGGCTCTTCTGCGTGGTAGGCCATGTGAACAGCTCCTGCACCCTGGCGGGCCTTCCCATCTACGATGAGGCTTCTCTCACCGTGGTGTCCGGAAGCTCCACTGCCATGGCCATTACCCAGCAAGGATACCAGAAGTTCTTCAGGACCATCTCCCATGACTACCTGCAGGGACCGCAGATGGTGAAACTGGCTGCCCAGACCCTGGGACATAAGAAGCTGGCAGCCATCTACGCCAACTCGGACTACGGGCGCGGCCTCATGGAGTCGGTTGAGGCCTCCCTGGCTACCTACGGGGCCGAGCTCGTTGCCTCCGAGACGTACGTGCCCAACGTGGACAAGGACTTCAGCCCTCAGATCACCAAGATCAAGGCGGCAGGCCCTGACGCCCTGCTCATCCTGGGCGACTACACCGAGGCTGGCTTGATAGTGCGCCAGATGAAGACGGCTGGCATGGAAATCGACAGGATAGGTGCTGCTGGAGTGCAGAGCCAGACCTTCATCGAGCTGGCAGGGGCTGACGCTGCCGAGGGCACGCTGATCCTGGCCTACTGGGATCCCTTCCGCCCGGTGCCCGAGGTCAAGGCCTTCGTAGATGCCTTCAAGGCCAAGCACGGTACCATCCCAGACGAGCGTGAGGCCTACGGCTACGAGATCCCCTTCATCCTCAAGGCCGCTATTGAGGAGGGCGCCACCAAGGAGACCCTCCACGAGGTGTTAAGAGGGATCGAGTTCACCGGAGCCACCGGCTACACCAAGTTCGACGAGAGGGGCGACGTATCCGAGAAGGACCAGGCTGTGCTGGTGGTCAAAGATGGCCAGCTGGCCTCCTGGGTACAGTAACAGGCCGCCACAGGGGCGCCCCGCGTGGGCGCCCCCTCTTGAAAGGGTGGAGAGAATGTCCTTTGCGGGAAAGGTTGCTGTGGTCACGGGGGCTGGCAGCGGGATAGGCCAGGCTGTGAGCCAGGTCCTGGCAGGGGAGGGTGCACTTGTAACGGGCTTGGACGTCAGTGATGAACGGGTAAAGGCCCTGGCTGGGCCACTCGAGGAGCGCGGGGGTAGGGCCTTCAAGGTGGATGTGTCGGACTCCTTTGCCGTGGACCAAGCCTTCGAAGAGGCCCTGAAACGGTGCGGCAGGTTGGATTTCCTCGTGAACAACGCGGGCTTTTGCCACGAGAGTGCCCTGGATGAGATGAGTGATGATGACTGGAACCACCTTATCGCTGTCCACCTGTCAGGGGCCTTCTACTGTTGCCGGGCCGCCATCCCGCACCTCAGGAAGACCCGGGGCTCCATCGTCAACATGAGTTCCATCTACGGCATGGTGGGTGCCCCAAGATACTGCCACTACTCCGCGGCCAAGGCGGGGCTGATGGGGTTCACCAAGGCCTTGGCCAAGGAGTTGCTGCCTGACAGGGTGAGGGTGAACGCCCTGGCGCCGGGGAGCGTGATGACGCCCCTCCAGGATCACCTGGACCCCAAGGTGCTCCAGGCAAAGATGGAGGCTCACCCCTGGGGCCGGTACGCCACACCAGAGGAGATCGCCGGATACGTCCTGTTCTTGCTTTCAGATAAGTGCGACTACCTGACCGGCCAGGTCATCAGCCCTAGCGGCGGGCAGATGTTCGTGGGTATATAGGGGAGGTGCTTTGACTTGAGTGACAGGCATTCCCTGGTGACAGGGGCTGGGAGCGGGATCGGCAGGGCAATAGCCCTGCGTCTGGCCCAGGAAGGCCCGGTAAGCGTGGTGGACGTGGTGCCTGAGAGGGCCTCGGCGATTGCCCAGGAAATCCAGTCTCTAGGGGGCAAGGCGGTTGCGGTCCCTGGCGACATATCCCTTAGGCCAGGCGCAAGAAAGGTGATCCAGGGCGCCATGGAGGCCCTGGGGCCCGTTCACATCCTGGTGAACAATGCCGGGATCTATCCTGCCGGAGACTTCCTGGACATCAGCGACGAGGAATGGGACCGGGTCATGGACGTCAATGTCAAGGCCGTGCTCTACTGTTCCCAGCTGGTGCTCCGGGAAATGATAGACAAGGGTATCCACGGTTCCGTTGTGAACATCGCCTCCTGCGACGGCAAGAAGCCAGGACCAAGGATCACCGCCTACTCAGCCTCAAAGGCGGTGGTGATCAGCATGACCCGGTCCATGGCTGCGGAGATGGTGGAATATGGCATCCGGGTCAACGCGGTGGCCCCGGGATGGGTGGGCACCCCCAACATACTCTCAGGGGAGCGCTGGAAGGACGCCATCAAGATCATCCCCATGGGACGCCTGGCTGAGCCCGAGGAGATAGCGGATGCCGTGGCCTTCCTGGCCTCGGATGATGCCCGCTACATAGTGGGCGAGACCCTAAACGTAAACGGAGGCCTGTTGATGGATTAGGCGCGTGCCAGGATGCTCGTTGGGCCTAGACACCTGAGCTAGCCTGGATCCATGGCAAACCCGGCACACCTGTACACCAGGTGTGCCTCTTTGACAAGCCTGGGGCTCCGCTCGTGCGGGGGTGCGGCCGCGTGATGCCGGGGATGACACACGGGGCTTGGGCTAAGGCCCTTTCTATGGGCTTGTCACTGGGCATCCCACATCTCCAGGAGGTCCCACACGCACACCACAGGCACTGCCAACCCTGCCACTGGCTCGCTCCTGGAGGCGAAGATCACCCCTACCACTGTCCCGTCATGCGCGAAGACGGGGCTCCCGCTGCTTCCAGGGTAGACCGAGGTCTCTATGACCACTACCGGGAAGTCCCTGGCTGTTACCGTGCTACTCAGGGTTCCCCGCACCACGCTGCCCCGGCTGTCCAGGGGGTTCCCAACGATGAACACGTCCTCGCCAGGGGAAGGGGGGTCAACGCTGAGGGTGGCTGTGGGGAGAGATGAGCCTTCCAGGCCAAGAAGGGCCAGGTCAGCGCTGGGGTGGATCAGCCAGGTGCTCGCGGGGAGACTACGGCCGTCCAGGAAGGTGACGATGACAGCCGCTGCGCCATCAATGATGTGGCGGTTCGTCACTACCAGGCCGCTCTCATCTACATTGAACCCGCTCCCCCTGCGCTCAGGGCCGGTTCCCTCGGGGAGTGCGCGGACATGCACCACAGCACGCCCGGCCTCCCTGATCACGGGGTCGGCCGCGAGTTCCCTTGACTCCCTGACGAAGCGTGGGAGGGTGAAGGGGTATGCCCTGAGGAGGCCCGCCGCAGCCAGCAGTGCGAGAGCCAGGACCACAAGGGCCGCTATCCCTCGCCGGGCAGGGGTATAACGAGGGGGCAGCCCATCCTCTTCGCCCCCTCCCTCCTGCAACTCATCCCAGTGTGGAGGGTCGTCCTCCGAGGGTTCCTTCCGGTACCATCGTCTCACAGCGGATCACCTGCCCATGGCTAGGCCCTAGGGGTGGGACCGTGGCACTCTACCTTACACCGCCCCCGCCGCCACCCATCCCGCCGCCGCCCCCGCCGGAGAAGCCACCGCCCCCGCCAGGGCCGGAGGAGGACTTGCTGGCAGCTAAGCGCAAAGATTGCTGGATGCCGCTGTTCATCCGCTGGGTCAAGGCCTCCAGCGTGGCGCCAATGCCAGGCGCCCCAGCAGCTCCGGCTCCGTGCGCGTACCACCCATACCCGAAAGTATGTGTGCCATCTTGGAGGTCGCGGTAGACTACCTTTAGCTGCCTTATCACCTCTGACGCCACGCCCAGGGTAATAGCGTACACCAGGTAGTGCTCCCAGATGACCAGGGAGGGGAGCTCGTGGCGCCTCATCTCAGAGAAATGGAGCAGGAAGCGGCGGAAGGCCCGCCAGCGGGCGAAGTCCTCAGCGCCCTTCTCCGACCGCCTCCGGAGGAACAGGCCGCTCACCGCCAGCAGGATGCCTCCCGCCACCAGCCCTATTCCCGCGGCGTGGCTTCCCAGGGCGAAGGCACCCAAGGCCAGCATCGCCAGGAGCGCGCCCAGGGCCACCTGGAGCACCTGAATCGCCTTAACGCTGGAATCGAAGAATCCTAGAGCCTTCCCCTGGTCGGACAGGAGGGCCCTCCAGCCCTTCCAGAAGTCAAAAAAGGCATGGTGACGGGCCCGGGCAAACCCCTCGATCTCTCCGAAGGTCACCTGATCCGTCCGGGTCACCCGGTCAAAGAGCAGGCCCATAACCGCTGCCTCGTGGACCTTCAGCCCGGAAAAATCGTTCCTAAGCCTATGAACCCTGTAGTCCACCTGTCCTCTCTTGAAGAGTCCCTTTGGCTCAGGCTGCAACTCCTCCAGGCTGAGCCAGCCGCGGCGCGCCAGGTCAACGATGGTCGCTGTGAAGTCCTCTGGACCTGGAGCGCCGAAGCGCCAGAGCACCCCCAGCTCACCCGGGGTGTAGTCGGCGGGGAGTTCCCGGTAGTAGTCTCCCTGGAAGCACGGGGTGTGTTCCTTTCCATAGCGGAGCCAGGTATAGAAGGCCAGGAGGGCGCAGGCAAGGAGGGCCAGGGCCCCCAGAACCCAGTCGAAGCGCGCCAGGAGCCGCTGCCGGTTGGCCTGGGAGGCCCACCTTTCCTCCTCATCCAGGATGGTATTGAGGGCCATTACTCCAGTATGGTGATCGCTCAGGGGGACCAGCCCGGTGGGAAAGGTGACCCGACCCTCCAGGAACGTGTTGGCGGGAAGCGGGTTTGCCTCCCAAACCACCTCCCGGAACCCAACGATGCTGACCTCGCCGTGCAGCGGGCCGTGTCCCCATGCCCGCAGGTCCTCCCCCTGGGTCCCTGGCGGAAGGGTGAGACGCACCCGGACCTGGTCGGTCCCGGCCTCCCACTCGTCCCCCACGAACTTGTAGTAGACCTCCGCCACGTCTTCATGGACCAGCACGGCGTTGGCCACCCGGTAGCTCAGCACGAAGGTCCGGGTCTCAGAGTAGGCCTGGAAGCTCCAGTCGATGTAGAACCTGCCGGGTTCGTCCCTCGTGAAGTAGGTTCTGGCAGGCCCGTACGTGGATCCCGGGTTATACTCGTAGGGGATCCCGTCCTCCTCGACGCGGGCTTCCAGGACCTCCATGCCCGGTGACTTGTTGATCCACTGGTACATGCCCTGGGCGCTTCCGGTGAACTGGACGGTACGGCGCTCCAATACCGTCATGGACCCGTCTTCCAGGACCTCCGCCTCTATCTCCAGGCGGAGAAACCTGTAGGAGGGTGCAGCGAACACTGCCGCCCCGGGCATCACCGCACTCGCCAGGGCGAACGCCAAAATCAAGAGCAACGCCCACCTAAGCCGCATTGCAGCCTTCATCACAGCATATCCCCTACCCGAAGTTGACCTTCACGGGCCCCCGGGCCTCAGGCTCAGATTCGAGGCTGAAGTACTCTGCCATGCCGAAGCCAAAGGCCCTGGCCACCAGGTTGGAGGGGAAGGTCTCAACCCGTGTATTCATCTTCTGGACCGTGTCGTTGTAGAACTGCCTGGCGAAGGCAATCTTGCTCTCAGTGCTAGCGAGTTCCTCCTGGAGGGAATGGAAGTTGGCGTCTGCCTTGAGCTGCGGGTAGTTCTCCGCTACAGCGAAGAGGCTCTTCAAGGTGCCGGTAAGCATGTTCTCAGCGCCAGACTGCGCCTCCACCCCGCTGGCGGCTATGGCCTTTGCCCTGGCCTCGGTTACCCTCTCGAAGACCTCCCGCTCGTGAGAGGCGTATCCCTTGACGGTTTCCACCAGGTTCAGTATGAGGTCGTAACGCCTCCTGAGCTGGACATCCACCTGCGCCCAGGCGTTCTTAACCCTCTGCCTGAGCGTCACAAGGCCGTTGTAAGAAACCATCACGTAGAGTCCGGCGAGGATTAAGAGGCCGATGAGTACAGGAGCCAGCATCTTGGGCCCTCCCTTGATTGTGCTTGATTGCGGCTGGGTGCCTTGAAGTCCTCACAGACACATCCTACGTCTATGATACCCGGGCAGACAACGCCAGAGCCCCGGCGCAGGGACCCTTTCTCCAGAGGGTTTCGCCCTGGGGTATCCACTTCCTCTAGATGGCCAGAATCTCACCAGTTCCGGGAAGGACTGCCACAGCCGCCCCCTGCTTCTCCGCCTGCAGCTTGGGCGAGAAATCCTGGGCCGGGGATACCCCCTTCAGTTTCACCAGGCGGGGATGCCACGCTGAGGATCGACGCTCACGAGGGGATGAACATGGTCCGGCATACTCCATTTCAATGGTCCTTGCCCAACACTCCTTTGCCACCTTGTAGATGCTCTCCTTCAGGCGGCATTTCGCGGGAACGGACAGTACATTGCACTTGTACTTGGGGCGCGCACCACTAGGTACTTGCAGGGATAGACGATGCTTTGGGGGAGAAGCTCGCCTCATGACGGTATCATGCGGGGGTTTACTATATAGTGCATGCCACCTTAACCCCGATACGCAAAGAACGGGCTTAGAACGGCAGTTTTACATTCGACAAGAGATACCCGATGGCAAAATATAGGGTTGATGTATCGGAACCCGCCGAAAATGACCTGCGAGATATCGTCCGCTATATCTCCGCGCAATTGCCGGCTCCGATGACTGATCTGAAGATAATGAACACCATTGAGGAAGCTATCACAGGTTTAGCTGACATACCACACAGTTGCCCTCCTGTTACGGATGAAAGGTTGGCCTCAATGGGCTACCGCAAACTGATTATAAAAAACTATATTGCCTTCTTTACAATTGACGAAAAGGCCAAAGTCGTTGACGTTGAGCGTATCCTATACACAAGGCGCGATTGGCTTCAGATTCTGTAACGGTCATTACTTTCTCTGCCAGCGTCCGCTTTCACGGGCAGTAAGCTCGGAGTGGCAGGAGGTAACAGTGCCATGAGGTTTTCGTCATCGTTGGTGTCTCCCTGCGCCAGTGGCTTAGTGTGTTGGCCTTCCTGAATTGGTGTAACTCGCCCCTGTTCTAAGCAACGTTCGCAGAGCGGATACGCTACGCGGTAGTAATCGCGCACCTTTCGCCACGTCCGGCCGTAGAGCTTACGCGTCGCAGGGTTGCGCTGGTAGCGTCGTATCATTTTGCTTCTTCCTTAGCGTGCTCCCCGCAGAACCTGCCGTCTGCCAGCTTCGGACAGCCAGGGTGTGAACAAGGACGCTTGGGTCTGTATGGCATCGAGTCACCTCGCTTCGGGCAAGAAGCCTCCCGTGGGGGTTCCCCGCAAAGGCTCTTTTCCGCACCCTTAGTCTGTTCGAAGGAACCAGTGAAAAGATGGAGAATAAAAAGAGGCAGTATCATATAACGCATAGCGCCCACAGGGGAGCCAAGGCTGAGACGGGCTCACAAGGAGCCCGACCCTAGGAACCTGAACTGGGTAATACCAGCGTAGGGAGTGGGACAGAGTGAGTCACGGCCGGTCTCATCATTGACCGGCCAAGGCCGCCGCCCGCTCGTGCCTGGCGGCTTTTCCTTTTGCCCGAGGCACGACCCAGCGGCTCCTGGGCGCCAGGAGGTGCCAAAGGAATGAAGAGGTTTTCCGTGAGAGTCTTGGCGGAGATAGGGTTGGCTGGAGCCCTCTCCATCGTGCTGAGCATGTTCGACTTCTACCGGATGCCCCAGGGAGGAACAGTGAATCTGGCCATGCTTCCCGTGTTTGTCCTTGCTTTCCGGCGGGGTCCCGCCGCAGGGGTGGCCACAGGTGTGCTGGCCGGTGCCCTGCAGATGCTGGTGGACCCATTCTTTGTCCACCCCCTCCAGGTAACCCTGGACTACTTCCTGGCCTGGGGAGCGCTGGGCTTGGCCGGGTTCCTGCCCGGCAGCATCCCCCTGGGCATACTCCTGGGCTCCGCCGGGCGGTTCGTTTTCCACTACATCTCGGGTGTGTGGTACTTCGCCCACTTTGCCCCCGAAGGGATGGCGGCGTGGCACTACGTGTCGGCCTACATCCTATCTCACCTGCTCCCTGCCTCGGCGCTCTCGGCGATTGTGTGCATGATACTGGCAAGACGACTGAAGGTCCGTGAGAAGAATTGACCATGGAGTCCCTATTTGACTCCATTGCGTCGGAGTATGACCGCTGGTACGAGACCCCCATGGGCAGGTACGTGGACCGGGTGCAGAAGAGGGCCATGATGAAGATGGCTAGGCCGAACAGAGGGGAGAAGGCCCTGGACCTTGGGTGCGGCACAGGCAATCTCACGGAGGTCCTGTGCAGATTGGACCTAGAGGTTGCCGGGATCGACGCCTCAGGAGCCATGCTGGCCCAGGCCTGGAGGAGGCTGGCTGGGTACCCCGGGGTTAGACTGGTTCATGGGTTCATGGAAGATGTGCCCTTTGAGGATGGGGCCTTTGACCTGGTGACCGCCCTGGTGTCCCTGGAGTTTGCCAGGGATGCCAAGGCGGCTCTCCGGGAGGCCTGCCGGGTTACCCGCCCCCAGGGCCGTGTTGTGGTGGGATTCCTCAATGCCGAGGGGCCCTGGGCCGTCCACTACCGCAGGCTTACAGAGGCAGGAGAGGCCCCTCTCTTTGCTGAGGCCAGGTTCTTCACTGCCAGGGAGCTGGAGGCCATCTTTCCCCCGGGGCGCACCGCGATGCTGGCGGCCCTGTGGTACAGGCCGGAGGCCGGAGGAAGGGTGCGGCCAGCAGACCCGCTCAGGGAATGGCTGGGAGGGCTCACGCGGGCACGCGGCTGGAGTTTCGGGGTTATGCGCTGGCAGAGAAGCAGTGTGATATGAGCGGGGAGAGGGGCAAGGGGTCAGCGAGAACCCGCCATCCCGGGGGTGTTGAGGTTCGCATCCCGGAACCCCAGCCCCCGGGAGATGCTCCGGGTCGCGGTGAGCAGAACCTGGGCCACGCTCTCGATGCGGCCCGGTGTCAACCTGACGGAGGGCCCCGCGACGCTCAGGGCGGCCACAGGCCTGCTGTGGTAGTCAAAGAGTGGTGCTGCCACGCAGCGGATTCCCTCAATGTACTCCTCATCGTCAACGGAGTAGCCCTGCTCACGAATGACCGGCAGTTCCCTCCGCAGGGCTTCGCTATCGGTAATAGTCCTGGCTGTGTACCGCGAAAAACTCAGCCGCCTCATGATGTCCCGAGACTCCTGGGGATCAAGGAAGGCCAGTATTGCCTTGCCCAGGGCACTGCAATGCGTGGGAACGCGCCTTCCAATCTGGAGGTCCATCCTCAGGGGCTCTGAGCACTCGATACGATCAATGTACACGATCTCCAGGCCGTCAAGGAGCGCAAGGTTGACGGTCTCCCTGGTGAGATCCGCCAGTTCCTGCATGGGCCCCAGCGCGACATTCCTCAGGCCCATCCGGTTCAGCACGGCGCTGCCCACCTCGAAGGCCTTGATGCCCAAGGCGTACCTGCCTGGAGAGGAGGACTGCACGTAACCCCCCTCCTCCAAGGTGGCCAGCAAACGGTGGACGGTACTCTTGCTCAAGCCCAGTGCCCTCCCCAGGTCACTAACCCCCAGGTCGGCTCTGTTCTGAGCCAGGGTTTCCAGTATGGAGAGGGCACGCTTCACCGACTGGACCAAGTTGCTCGACACCGTCCTTTGTGGAAGTTACCCTCCCTGATTCGGCACAGGCCACCCAAACCCTCTTGCAAAGAGCCACGAGAATCCCCAAGGATATTGCCTGGGGAAAGAGGAATTAATCTGGTATCGTAGAATCAATCCTCGATAATACGGAAAGGCGTACCACAATACGGAACGGGCATCGCGAAACAAGAAAAGGAGGTGAAAACTGGTGACCCTCAGCGTCAGAAAGATCGTCATGTCGGGAATTCTCGGAGCCATCGCCATTCTCCTGGGTGTCACGGGCCTCGGCTTCATTCCGGTGCCGACGCCAGCAGCCCATGCCACCATCATGCATGTTCCCGCCATCATTGGCGGTGTGGTGGAAGGCCCAGCTGTCGGGGCCATAGTGGGCTTCATCTTCGGACTCTTCAGCTTCCTCAGGGCGACCACTCCTCTGTTCGCAGACCCGCTCGTCGCCATCTTGCCTCGGATCTTCATCGGCATCACGGCCTTCCTGGTCTACGTCCCGCTTCGCAAGGTCAATGAGGCGCTGGCCCTGGTGGTGGCGGCTGTCGTGGGCACGGCCACCAACACCATTCTGGTGCTTGGTATGGCCACAGTCCGTGGCTACCTGCCAGGCAATGTGTCTGTTGCCTTAGGGATTACCCACGGTGTGCCCGAGATCGTGGTGGCAGCCATCATCGTCTTGGCAGTGGGCCTAGGCCTCAAGAGATTCACCGGATCAACTGGCAAAGTGCAGAAGTCCTGACAATAGCCCGAGATAGTGGTGGGCCGCGGGGCTTTTGCCCCGCGGCCTACGTCCGTCGCTTTGTGGGGGTGAGTAGACATGATCAAGGTCGAGGATGTGTTGTTCCAATACGGGGCCAGCACCCCAACGCCGGTGACAGCCCTCAACCACGTGAGCCTCAAGGTGAGGGAAGGGGAGTTCCTGTGCATTGTGGGACACAACGGCTCTGGCAAGTCCACCCTGGCCAAGAGCCTTAACGCACTGCTTACCCCAACCTCGGGGCACATATGGGTGGATGAACTGAATACCAAGGAGAAGGGCAGCATCAAGCAGGTGAGACAGCGTGTGGGGATGGTGTTCCAGAACCCCGACAACCAGCTGGTCTCCAGCACAGTTGAAAGGGACGTGGCCTTTGGCATGGAGAACCTCGGGCTTCCCAGGGAGGAGATGCAGAGGCGTCTTGAGGAGGCCCTGAACATAGTGGGTATGACGGAGTTTGGCAGGTGCCCCCCCCATCTCCTCTCCGGCGGGCAGAAGCAGAGGGTGGCCGTGGCTGGGGTGTTTGCCATGCGCCCCAAGTACATGATCCTGGATGAGGCCACCTCCATGCTAGACCCCAGCGGCCGGGAGGACGTCATGAAGACGGTGCTCCGCCTGAACCGCCAGGAGGGCCTCACAGTCATCCACATAACCCACCTCATGCAGGAGGTGGTTAATGCGGACAGGGTAATCGTCATGGAGAAGGGCGAGATCGTCATGGAGGGAACCCCCCGGCAAGTCTTCCGGGATTCTGAGAGGCTAAGGCAACTGGATCTGGACGTCCCGCCCGTTACTGACCTGGGCCAGCGCCTGGCTGCTCAGGGCTACCGTGTACCCCTTGATGTTCTCACCATTCCGGAACTGGTGGGCACGTTGAAGGGAGGTATAGCCCCGTGATCAAGACGGAGAACCTCTGTCACACCTACATGGAGGGAACCCCTTTCCAGCAGGAGGTCCTGTTTGACATCCATCTGGAGATCCTGGAAAGGCAGATGGTGTGCATCATCGGCCCTACGCGGTCAGGGAAGTCCACGCTGATCCAGTACTTCAACGCACTCTATGTGCCCAAGCGTGGCAAGGTCTGGGTATCCGGGATGGATACCTCCCGAAGGGACCTGGATCTCAGGTTGATCCGCCGCACCGTAGGCCTGGTGTTCCAGTATCCTGAACACCAGCTCTTCGCTGACACGGTAGGAGAGGATATCGCTTTTGGCCTTAAGAACCTGGGCATCCCCAGAGACGAGATGGACGGTAGGATCCAGGCTGCCCTGGAGACCGTCGGGCTTGACTACAAGACCTTCAGAAACCGCTATATTATCGCCCTGAGCGGGGGGCAGAAGCGCCGTGTAGCCTTGGCTAGCGTAATCGCGCTAGGGCCCAAGGTGCTAATCCTTGATGACCCCACCGCTGGCCTGGATCCCCGGGGGAGGCGTGAGATCCTCTCGATTATCCGGGACCTGCACCGGGACGGGATGACCGTGATCATGGTGTCCCATAACATGGAGGATGTGGCCGCCATGGCCCAGCGGGTTGTGGTGATGAAGGCCGGGCGGATCGCCCTAGACGGGCCTCCTGGCGACATCTTCTCCAAGGTAGAGGAGCTCAAGGCCATGAGTCTGGGGATCCCGCAGGTAACCGAGGTCCTGTGGGCCCTGAGGTCTGGCGGGTACCCCGTGGAAACCCGTATCTTGGACCCTGGATTGGCGGTCCGGGAGATCGAGCGGGCTGTACCTAAGACGGGTTAGGAGGGACCGGGATGGAACTGGGGAAGAACGTAACCATAGGGCAGTTCGTGGATAGGGACTCTCAGGTCCACCGGCTGGACCCTCGCACGAAGATAGTCTCTCTCATACTTCTCCTAATTGGGCTCTTCATGACCAAGACATACCTGGGTTACTTCACCTTCTTCGTCCTGGTGTTCCTGCTCATAAGGGCGTCCCGGCTCCCCCTGGGCTACACCCTTTCGGGGCTGAAGCCCATGCTGCCCGTCCTGGTGATCCTGTGGGTCTTCCAGCTGCTCTTCGGCGGGAGCGCCCACGAGGGTAGCCCCATACTGTTCCAGTTCAGCTTCATCACGGCTACGCTGGATGCCCTTCACCGGGGGACCATGAGCATCCTCAGGGTGATTATCCTGGTTTTGCTTACCTCCATTCTCACCCTGGCAACGGATATTGTGGACCTCACAGACGGCGGCGAAGCCCTGATGCGCCCCTTCCAGAAGGTGGGCCTGCCGGCCAATGAGCTGGCGATGGTATTTACCATTGCGCTGCGCTTTGTGCCCACACTGGTGGATGAGCTCGAGAGGATCATGAAGGCCCAGATCGCCAGGGGTGCAGACCTGGAGACAGGCAACTTCATCGGGCGGACCCGGAAGCTCCTCCCGCTCTTAATCCCATTGTTCTACAATTCCTTCCAGCGGGCGGAGGAACTCATCCTGGCCATGGACGCCCGTTGCTACACAGGGGGGAAGGGTCGCAGCAAGCTGGTGCAGCTGAGGTTTGGAACCGCGGACTATATTGCGTTGCTCCTCATCATACTCTTCGATATTGGAGTGCTGATCCTCGCTGGCCGGATACCTGCCAGCCTCATCCTGAAGGGGTGATTTTTCGTGGAGTGGGTGACGCCTGAGATCGGCGGCTTCCTGGTGGGACACGCCACAGACCCAGAGGGCCTGACCGGCTGCAGCGTTGTGCTGTGTGCCGAGGGAGCCGTGGCGGGTGTGGACGTGCGGGGCGCGGCCCCCGGCACCCGGGAGACGGACCTCCTTAGGCCGATGAACCTGGTGGAGAGGGTACACGCGGTGCTCCTGTCAGGGGGGAGCGCCTTCGGGCTGGACGCTGCCGCCGGGGTCGTGCGTTTCCTGGAAGAGCGAGGCATAGGGTTTGACACGAAGGTTGCCAGGGTTCCCATCGTCCCTGCTGCGGTGCTCTTTGACCTCGGATTGGGGAGCCCTAAGTCAAGGCCTGATGCGGCCATGGGCTACAGGGCATGTGAGGCGGCCCGGGAAAGACCCGGGGAGGAAGGCAACGTTGGAGCGGGTACTGGGGCCAGCGTGGGGAAGGTAGCGGGGCCCGGCCTTGCCATGAAGGCAGGTTTGGGGATGGCCTGCGCCCGCTTGGCCCGGGGGGTGAAGGTGGCCGCTATTGTGGCGGTGAATGCCTTTGGGGACGTCCTGGACTACGCCAGCGGGAGGATCCTGGCGGGCGCGAGGAAACCCCTTGTAGGAGGGTTCCTCAACACCCTCAATGCCATGACCACGGAACTGGGCCAGCGGGCGCTGGGTTTTTCCAGCAACACCACGATAGGCGTGGTGTACACCAACGCGGTCCTGGACAAGGAGGGCGCCAACAAGGTGGCCCAGATGGCCCACGACGGGCTGGCCCGGTCTATTGTGCCCGTGCACACCATGTTTGACGGCGATACGATCTTCGTCATGTCCCGGGGAAAAACCCAGGCAGATCTGAGCACCATCGGTTCCGTGGCGGCCCTGGCGGTTGCGGAGGCGGTGAAGAGGGCAGTGCTGAAGGCGGAGCCCGCGGGGGGGCTGCCTTCTGCATCCAGCCTCCACGGCAGCGATGGAGGGTGATGGCAAGTGGACCTGGATTCCCTGGCAGGTTCCATTGACCGGAAGGCACTGGTAGAACTCACTCGCCGCCTGGTCAGGATCCCCAGCGTCTACCGGCCTGGGGCAAGCGGCGAGGGAGAGGGCGAGGGAGAGGTCGCCAGTTTCGTGGCGGACTACCTTAAGGGCATGGGCCTTGAACCGCAGTGGGAGGAGGTTGAGCCCGGCCGTCCCAATGTGTGGGCTGAGGTTAGGGGAAACGCTCCCGGCCCATGCCTGCTCCTTGAGGCCCACACAGACGTTGTCACCGAGGGAGACCCCGGGGCCTGGACCTACCCTCCCTTTGAGGCGGTGCTAGCAAGCGGGCGAATATATGGTAGGGGCTCCGCGGATACCAAGGGAAACCTGGCCGCGGCCATCATGGCGGTGAAGGCCCTGGCGGCCCACAGGGACTCCTGGCGGGGCAAGGTTATCCTGTGCTGCCCTGTGGACGAGGAAGGCATGATGAAGGGGATAAAGCGGTTCCTCCAGGCGGGGCATGCGGCGGGTGTTGATGCCGCCCTCATATGTGAGCCTGAGGAGAACCAAGTTTGTGTCTCACAAAAGGGAGCCATGAGGGCTACCATCACGGTAAAGGGGAAGATGGCCCACGGTGCCATCCCCCGGGTGGGCATCAATCCCATACCTCGCATGGCCCGGGTCCTCCTGGCTGTGGAGAAGATTGAGGAATGGCAGTGCAGGGAACACGGGGAACACCCGCACCTGGGCTGGCCCAGCCTGACCCCCACTATCTTCCAGGCTCCCCAAACCGGCGAACCCCAGATCAACGTGGTTCCATCTGAGGCCTACGCCACGCTGGACATAAGGACCATTCCGGGTCAGTCTGAAGAGGTCCTGGAATCCGGACTCCGGTCCATCCTGCAAAAGGAGTCCTTCGCGGACCCCAAGTTCAATGCCACCATGGAGATCATTGAGCGCAGGCCCTGGACGGAAACCCCCATGGATCACCCACTGGTGAAGTCAGTATCCGAGGCAGCCAGGAGGGTCCTGGGCAGGCCGCCCGTCTACAATGGGGTGCCCGGAGCCACCGATGGCACATTCCTCCATGTGGCAGGGATCCCCATCGTCACCACAGGCGCCGGCGGGCGCCTCATCCCCCACCAGGTCGACGAGTACGTTGATGTGCAGGAGCTGGTAGAAGCATCCCAGATATTCGCTGTGGCAGCGGCTCTTTTCCTGGGATGAGTCACTCTGAAGGAGATGGAACTATGGAGAAGCGCAAGGTATCAGCCCAGGAAGTGAGGATATCCAAGGGCTCCAAGAGGCTCTGCATGGTGACTGCCTACGACTACCCCTTTGCCCTCCTGGTGGACAGGGTGGACATTGAGATGATCCTCGTGGGGGATTCCCTGGGGATGGTGGTCCAGGGTAACCCGGACACCACACCTGTAACAGTCGATGAGATCATCTACCACACCCGGGCCGTAAGGCGAGGTGCCCCGAACACCATGATCGTGGCGGACCTTCCCTTCATGTCCTACCAGGTCAGCCCGGAGGAGGCGCTGCGGAACGCCGGGCGCCTCGTGAAGGAGGGCGGGGCAGACGCCGTGAAACTCGAAGGCGGCCAGGACCAGGCTGAGGCCGTGAGGAAGATCACCCGGGCGGGTATTCCCGTGATGGGCCACATAGGACTCCTACCCCAGACAGCCCAGGCCATGGGGGGCTTCAGGGTCCAGGGGAAGGACGTGGAGACTGCAAGGGGCATCTACCATGATGCGGTAGCCCTGGCGGATGCGGGTGTCTTCTCCGTGGTAATCGAGGCGGTGCCTGCTCCTTTAGGGAAGATCATCACAGAGAGACTGCCGGTTCCCACCATCGGCATCGGGGCTGGCCCGGAGTGTGACGGCCAGGTGCTGGTCATCCATGACCTCCTGGGGCTGTTTGACCGCTTCGTGCCCAGGTTCGTTAAGCGGTACGCCCAGCTGGGCCGGGAGGCCGGAGAGGCCTTGAGCATGTTTTCCTCGGAGGTGCGGAACAGGAGCTTCCCCGGAAGTGAACACTCTTTCACCGGGAACGAGGAGGAATTGAGGCGGGCCCTGGGCTGCTAGTCCCAGTGGCAGCCCTGGAGGAATCCGGACCCGAACGGCGAATCTTCTGGCAAATGCCGCGAAGGGCAAGGTGAAGGAGGATGAACAAGAATGTTGTCCTGGTCACCGGGTACGCCAAGGCTCCGGAGGGCACCTCCATGCACCAGGTATTCAGGCACGCCGGGGTGGTCTTGGCCATCAATCCGGAGAACGACACCATAGAGGATGCGGAATGCACCTTTGTCACGGACCTGGCCAAAAAGTTCTTCAGGGACCTCCTTGTGGGATACGATCTCAACCAGGGTCTGGGACCCATCCAGAAAGACATGGAGGAGCGCTACCTGGCCCCATCCCAGCAGGCCGTCATGATGGCAGTACGCACGGCGGTGCAGCGCTACACAGAGAAGAAGCAAAAGAAGAGCCCCGCAGGAAGGGTTTGGGGCGAGCCCGCCGAATAGAATGCCGTAAACAACACATAGCCTGTTTCCCGGTGAAGGCGGTTTCCCGCTCCTGGTGGGCCTCCAAGCCATCCAGCTAAGCGGGGTGACCCAGCGCTCTCGCAACCCTTGGGTGCAGAGAAGTCGTTGGGTCTTGCTGCTTTCTCCAGGCTTCCTGGGGGGTGTGATTGTGGAGTCCAAGATAGTGAGCATGGGGGAGGCTGTCCGGGCTAACGTGAGGGACGGTGATGTGATCTACCTCGCGGGATTCACTCATCTCATTCCCTTCGCGGCAGGTCACGAGATCCTTCGCCAGGGCAAGAGGAACCTCACCCTCTGCCGTGCCACTCCGGACCTCATCTATGACCAGATGGTGGCGGCGGGGTGCGCCTCCAAGGTGGTATTCAGCTGGATGGGGAACCCAGGTGTGGGCCCATTGAGGGCCATCCGGCGAGAGATCGAGGCTGGCCAGCTCGAGATTGAGGAGTACTCCCATTTTGACATGGTGACCAGGCTCATGGCGGGTGCTTCGAACCTCCCGTTCCTTCCGGTGAAGAGCAACAAGGGCTCCGACCTGGTTGAGGCGAACCGGTGGATCAAGTGGGTGACCTGCCCCTACACGGGGGAGAGCATCAGCACCGTCCCCAGCCTCAAGCCCGATGTCACCTTCATCCACGCCCAGAGGGCAGACCCGGAGGGCAACACCCAGATATGGGGGATCGTCGGCGAGCAGCGGGAGGCGGCCTTCGCCGCCAAGCGTGTGGTGGTTTCCGTTGAGGAGGTCGTCCCCGGAGAGGTTGTGCGCTCCGATCCCAACCGTACCATGATCCCGGGGTTCCTGGTGTCAGCCGTGGTGGAGGAACCGTGGGGCGCCCACCCATCCTACGCCCAGGGCTTCTACGACCGGGACAACCAGCACTACCTGGCCTGGGATACTGTGTCCAGGGACGCCTCCGCCCTGGAGGCGTGGCTAGAGGAATGGGTTCTGGGGGTGAACTGCCGCCGGGAATACATGGGCAAGATGGATGCTTCCCAGGTCCTCGGCCTCTTTCCCAGGACCAGGCCTAGCTACTCCGTGGACTATGGTATCTACCGGTAGGAGAGGGGAGCGAAAATGGGCGATCACTCGCAGGGTGAGATGATGATCGTGGCGGCGGCCCGCATGCTGAGGGACAATGAGAGGGCCTTCATCGGCATCGGCCAGCCCAATCTCGCGGCCAACCTCGCGAAGAGGCTGTACGCGCCGGGCCTGGTGATGATATATGAGGCTGGGGTAATAGGGGCAGACCCACTGAGGCTGCCCCTGTCCATAGGTGACCCCTGCCTGGTATCAGGGGCACTTTCCGTGTGCTCCATGTACGAGGTGTTCTCCCTCTACCTTCAAAGAGGCCTCATAGACGTAGGTTTCCTGGGAGCCGCCCAGGTGGACCGTTTTGGTAACCTCAACTCAACGGTGATCGGGGATTACCATAATCCCAAGGTACGGCTGGCCGGTAGCGGTGGTGCCTGCGACATAGCCATCCTCTCTAGGAGGACCCTTATCCTCATCCCTCACTCGCCGCGCCGCTTTCCGGAGAGGGTAGACTTCATCACCAGCCCTGGCTACCTGGGCCACAGGTCCCAGCGGGAAGCCCTGGGTATCAGTGGAGGCCCAGAGGCCGTCATAACCAACCTGGGGGTCATGAAGTTCGACGAAACAGGGGAGATGTACCTGGCTGCCCTGCATTCAGGGGTATCCGTGACCGAGGTCAAGGAGAACACCGGGTGGGATCTGAAGGTGTCCCGCAACCTTGAGGAGAATGCCCCTCCCACCCCGGAGGAACTCCGGGTTCTCCGGGAGGAGCTGGACCCTCACCGCATCTACCTGGGCAAGTTGGAGTAAGCGAGGGGGTTTTGGGAATTGCGGAAGGTAGCGCTAGTGTCGGCTGACCAGAGCCGCTTCGGTGAGTTTGGTTCCATGGGCATCAAGGAGCTCTTCCAGGAGGCCTACCGGGAAACCCTGGAAGGCCTGGACTATCCCCTTGAAGGTCGCCGGATCCAGGCCGCCTACATCGGCTCCCTGGGGGTGGGGGGCTTCCAGCTGGGCCAGTCAGCACCGCTCCTAACAACCCACCTGGGGCTGGGTGCCATCCCCTCGGTCAGGGTGGAGAACGCCTGCGCCTCCGGGGGGTACGCGCTCCTGGAGGCCATAAGGGCCGTGGCCTCGGGGGAGCATGACCTGGTGCTGGCTGCCGGCGTTGAGAAGATGCGGGACATGTCCTCCTCCAAGGGCCGCTACTGGCTGGGTGTCTCCGGGGACACGGAATACGAGAGGCTGGCAGGCCTCACCTTCGCGGGGATATACGCGCTCATGGCATCCAGGTACATGCACGAGTACGGGGCAAAGAAGAGGCACCTCGCAATGGTGGCCGTGAAGAACCACGCCAACGGGGTGAAAAACCCCAAGGCGCACATGAGAAAGGCCATAAGCCTGGAGCAGGCCATGGCCGCTCCCAACGTGGCTTGGCCCCTGGGCCTATTCGACTGCTCCCTGACCTCGGATGGTGCCGCCTGCGCCCTGGTGGCTCCCCTGGAGATGGCAATAGAGTTCACGAAGAAACCCGTGGCGGTGGTGGGTTACGGCGCCGCCTCTGACCACCTGGCGGTCCACGATCGCGAGGTAGTGACATCCCTGGGGGCCTCGGTGGAGGCCGGCCGGAGGGCGATGGCCATGGCGGGGATGGGCCCCGGAGACATCCAGGTGGCGGAGGTCCATGACTGCTTCACCATCGCTGAGATCCTGGCCTACGAGGACCTGGGCTTCTGCGCCCGGGGGCAGGCACCCAGGCTCCTGGAGGAGGGCTTTACCCTCAACGGCGGCCGGGTGGCGGTCAACCCTAGCGGGGGCCTGAAGTCCAAGGGACACCCGCTGGGGGCCACGGGGGTTGCCCAGGCGGCGGAGATATTCCACCAGCTGAGGGACGAGTGTGGCGCGCGCCAGGTCAAGGGGGCCCACACCGGCCTATCTCACAACGTGGGGGGCTCAGGGGGCTCGGCCTCGGTCGTTATATATCAAAGAGCGTAGTTGGGGGTGGCCCCATTGACTGGAATCGAGGACTACGGAGTGTACCTGCCCCGTTACCGCCTGCCCTTGAAGGAGTACGGGAAGGGCCTGGGCCAGGTCCGGGAATCTGGGTTCGAGGAGAAGAGGGTGAACGACTTCGACGAGGACGCGGTCACCATGGCAGTGGAGGCCGCGCGGGTGCTTCTCTCGAGGAGGCCGCGGCCTGGCAAGGATATCACCTACATGGGAGTGGCCACCACCACCGGCCCCTACGACGGGAGGGTCATGGGGGGCACCCTCGGAGCCATGCTTGGCCTGGGGAATGAGGTGTTCTCCTCGGAACACACCTCATCCCCCAAGGCAGGCCTGGAGGCCCTCATTGAGGCGCTGGGCCGCAGCGACGAGGCCCTGGTAGTGGCAGGCGAGGTGCCCGCGGGCACCCCTAGGTCCAGCTGGGAAGAGGGGTCGGGCGCCGCCGCCGCTGCGATACTCACTGGGAGCGGGGACCTCCTCGCCCGGGCGGAGGCCTGTGCGTCCTTTTGCGAGGAGAGGCTTGGCCTAGGGGTCAGGGCCAGGGGAGAGGCAGACTTCCTGGACCTGGGCATACCATCACTCCTGGCAGAGAGCTACGAGACCTGCGTCATGGGGGCCATCCGTGGCCTTCTTGAGAAGACCGGGTCTGACCTGGCGGACTACCGTTTCGTTGTGTTGCCCCACCCCGGCGGGGCGCTGCCTGGCCAACTGGCCCGGAAGGCCGGGATTACCGAGGAACAGGCGGCCCCGGCCAGGGTGTTCAGGCTCCTGGGCAACCTCAATTCCGCCGGTCCCCTGGTGGGACTGGCCGCGGCCCTGGACATGGCGGATCCCCAAGACAGGATCCTCGTCGCGTCCTTCGCCCCCGGTTCGGGCAGTGACGCCCTGGCCCTGAGCGTCACGGATCGCATCCTGGAGCACCCGGGCGCCGGCCTGGATCACATGCTTTCCAGTGGGCAGGTTTTGGACTTCTTCACATATGCCCGGCTGAGAAGTTTTGTCTAAGGGAGGTCTTGCCTGTGGGCGCCCACATTTCCGTACAGATGTACCAGAGGACCTTGGATGAACGTTACCTCCTGGAAGCCTCCCGCTGCGCAGCCTGCTTTAGCCTGGTGTTCCCCAGGAAGGGGACCTGCCCAGGTTGCGGGGCTCTCGAGGGGTTCCAGCCGGTAAGACTTAGAGGCACCGGGACAGTCTACGCAGTGACCCAGCTGGCCGGGGGCGGGGCCCCCCCTGAGTTTCTCAGGCAGGCTGAGGTCAAGGGGGGCTACGTGGTGGCCATCATCCAGGTGGATGAGGGCCCCCGGGTGGTCGCCCAGGTGGCTGACGCCAGCGAAATGCCAGCGATAGGCACGAGGGTAAGAGCGGTTTTGAGACGCATCTACGAGGAAGAGGGTGTAGTCCGCTACGGCTACAAGTTCAAGGCGGACACCGTTTAACCGGAAGACCTCCAGGGTCATCTCCCTGGCCACGGCAAACCCTGATGTCCTTCAACCAAGGAAGGGGGCTGGAAGTTGCGGGTTGACCCCTCTAGGGTACAGGCCTTGACCGAAGACATGGTGAGGATAGAGAGCATCGTGGCAACGCCGGGCGAGGCCAGCATCGGCCGCTGGGTGTTCCAGCGCCTGCGTTCCCTCCCCTACTTCCGCAGTGAGCCGGATCACCTGGAACTCATCAAGACCAAGGACGATGAACACGAAAGGTACCTGGTTCTTGCCCTTGTTAAGGGAAGAGCCGTTTCGGATAGCGTTGCTCCCCAGGATACCGTGGTGCTCTTCGGGCACACCGACACGGTGGGGACCGGTGACTTCGGTCCCCTGAAGCCATGGGCCCTGGAGCCCCGGGAACTGGCCGGGAGGCTTGCGGGCTTGCCGGGCCTGGCTGGTGAGGTCCGGGAGGACCTGGAATCCGGCGAGTGGCTCTTCGGCCGGGGCTCACTGGACATGAAGGCGGGGGTTGCCGCGCACATGGCCCTGGTTGAATACCTGTCATCCAGGACAGAACGCATGGCGGGCAACGTGCTCTTCCTCGCCACCCCTGACGAGGAGGACATGTCCCACGGTATCCTGACGGCCCGGGATCGCATGGGACAGCTCGCCAGGGAGCAGGGTCTTCGTTACGTAGCCGCCATCAACGCCGACTACACCTCACCACTTTACCCTGGGGATCCCAGCCGCTATGTCTACCTGGGCTCGGTGGGAAAGGTCTTGCCTTCCTTCTTCATAGCGGGCAAGGAGACCCACGTGGGACAGCCCTTTGAGGGTTTTGACCCCAACCTGGTGGCTGCGGAACTCACCCGGCTCATCGACCTTAACCCCGAGCTGGCCGACGAGGGGCTGGGGGAGGTCGCGGCGCCCCCTGTGTCCCTGAAGATGGCAGACCTCAAGGATGTGTACACGGTACAGACCCCGGTGGCCGCCTATGCCTACTACAACTTCTTCACCCACTCAAAATCCCCGGAGGAGGTCCTCCACCTCATGCTGGAGGTGGGGAGAAGGGCCTTCCAGGACGCCCTGGACCTCATGGAGTCCAGGCGCCTTGCCTACTGCCAGAAGGCCGGGATCCCGGCAGGACCCTGCCCCTGGAAGGTACGGGTATCTTCCTGGGAGGAGTTCCGCGGGGGGCTGGCCCTGCGACACGGCACAGCCTTCGAGGATGCCATGAGCACCCTGGCCAAGGCCATGCTGGAAGACCCCTCAATAGACCTGAGGGTCTTTAGTCGCCGCATGGTTGAAGAGGCTTGGGCTTGGAGTGAAGATAAGTCGCCATGCGCCGTCCTGTACTTCTCATCGGCCTTCTCCCCCAGGGTGGTCCTTACCGGAGCCCGCCCCGGGGAAAGGAGGCTCATGGAGGCCGTTTCCCGGGCGGTGAATTCCCTTCATGACCAGATTGCGTGGCCGGTGGCCGTTCGCAACTTCTTCCCCTATATCTCGGACATGAGCCTCCTGGCCATGAGTGAGGACGAGGACTCCATCGCCTGCCTGGCCCGGAACATGCCGGCCTGGGGAGGGAAGTACACCTTCGACCCCCGCCCGGTACTGGATCTCGACGTGCCGGTCATCAACGTTGGCACCTACGGCAAGGACGCTCACAAGATGACCGAGCGCGTCCACATGCCCTACACCTTCCAGGTGCTGCCTGAGCTGACCCTCAGGATCGTGGAGCAGCTAGTGGGGTTCGAGGAGGCTCTCTCAGGATGAGACTGAGGATAATCAGGCCCCTGGTGACTCCTGTGGCTAAATCCGTGGTGGAGGCGGAGCTGGCGCCCCACGCCAGTCCAGGTGTGAGGCTGGAAGCCAAGGCGCTGGTATCCGGACCTCCCTGCGTGGAAACCCAGGCGGATGCTGATAGGGCTGCCCCGGGTGTGGTGGAACTGGCAAGGGAGGCCCAGTTCTCCGGATACGATGGCTGCCTGGTCTACTGTTTTGCGGACCCAGGGGTGGAGGAGGCCCGCAGGGCTGTGTCCATCCCGGTCCTGGGCTGCGCTGAGCCGGCAATCCTTGTGGCCTCCACAATGGGCAAGGTGGGCATTCTCACAGTCCTCGGGGAGACTGAGCCCCTCATCGCCCGGGTAGTGCAGAGGTTGGGGGTAGCCGGGACCGTCGTGGGGATCAAGGGTGTGGGGGTGCCGGTGTTGGAGATGGGTGATGCCCCCAGGCTAGCTGCGGCCCTCAGGGAGGGTGCCATGGAAATGGCAGGCGCCGGGGCGGATGTAATCCTCCTGGGGTGCACCGGCATGGCGGGTATGGCCTGCAGCCTGGATGATGACCTGGCTGCCCTGGGATTGGCCACCCGGGTGGTGGAGCCCGGTCCCATAGCCCTGAGGATGCTGGAACTCTACGTGCACCTGGGTGTGCCCCCCAGACCCCAGTCTCAGACCTGGCGGCCAGGGCGACCGTAGCCTTGGCGCCCGGCACCTATCCTTGATAGATGGGAGTGCTGTAACCTTGAGGATCCTTGATCACCCGGTCCTGGGGAGGGTGCAGGCTCCGCGGCAGGTTGCCATCCTCTTTGAGGGGACACCCATCCCCTGCGTTGAGGGGGAGCCCATCGCCGCGGCCCTGGCAGCCGCGGGCATACGGGTGCTCCACTTCAGCAATACCAGGCACGAACCAAGGGGGTTGTTCTGCGCTTTGGGCAGGTGCAACGAGTGCAGGATGGTGGTGGATGGGGTTTTCAACGTGCGGACCTGCATCACACCGGTCAGAGACGGGATGACAGTGAAGAGACAGCATGGCCACGGCACAATTGGCCCAGCGAGGTGAGAAAAGGTGAGGAGCTCCCAGGTCGCGGTAGTGGGTGCTGGGCCTGCTGGCCTCGGCGCAGCCATTGAGTGTGCCAAGAGGGGAGCCAAGACCGTGGTCTTTGACGAGAACGCCCGGCCTGGAGGCCAGCTCTTAAAGCAGCTCCACAAGTTCTTCGGGTCCTCCGAGCACATGGCCGGGCTCCGAGGCTACGAGATCGGCAAGGCCCTCTTCGAGGAAGCGGAGCGCTTGGGGGTACACGTGGCCCTGAACACGGTGGTTTGGGGGGTTTTCGCCGGCGGGCGGCTCGGAGTTCATACCCCGGGCGGGGCTGTGGAGGAATGGCAGTTCCAGCGGTTAGTCATAGCCACAGGAGCCACCGAGAACTCCTACGCCTTTCCTGGCTGGACCCTCCCAGGTGTGATGGGGGCCGGGGCCTGCCAGACCTTGATGAATGTCCACAGGGTCGTGCCTGGTAAGCGCGTGCTCATGGTTGGAAGTGGAAACGTCGGCCTCATAGTGACCTACCAGCTCCTCCAGGCCGGTGTCCGGAAGGTGACAGTCATAGACGCCATGCCGCGTATCGGCGGTTATGGCGTGCACGCAGCCAAGGTAACCCGGGCAGATGTGCCCATCTGGGTGAGGCACACAGTCAAGCAGGCAGAAGGGGACTCCTCCGTGGAGAGGGCGGTCATAGTCGAGATCGATGATGAGAGGAACGAGGTGCCCGGGAGTGAGAAACCCCTGGAGGTGGACCTGATATGTCTCAGTGTCGGGCTTTCCCCCTTAGTGGAGCTGGCCAGGATGCCAGGATGCCGGGTGGCTTTTTGTCGCCAGCTGGGGGGGTATGTGCCACTGCATGACGAAGATATGGAGACCACGGTCCCAGGGATCTACGTGGCAGGTGATGCCTCCGGGGTGGAGGAGGCTAGCACTGCCCTGGAGGAAGGCAGGCTTGCGGGGGTGGCGGCCTCCCGGTCGCTAGGCCTCATATCCCAAGATGAAGCCGTGAGGGCCAAGGCGCAAATCTCTTCAAGGCTCCAGGGATTGCGCTCGGGGACCTTCGGAGAGGAGCGCCTTAGGGCCAAGGCGCGCCTCATGGAGAGGTGGGGATGACGTGGACTGGCCAAACCTTAGGACCCGGGGCTACCTGTCTCCAGGGGAGATAGCCAGGCTCAGGCCATCTCCCCTGGAGGCCGGGCTCAGGGGGGCGGTGGCCGTGATCGAGTGCGTCGAGGACATCCCATGCAACCCCTGTGAGGAAGCATGCCCGAACGGAGCCATAGTGGTGGGGGATGACATAACTCGGGTGCCGCGGTTCTACGAAGAGAGGTGCACTGGATGCGGGCTGTGCATCCCTGCCTGTCCCGGCCTGGCCATATTCGTCATTGACCAGAGCGAGGGTGAGGATGCCATCATCAAGATGCCCTACGAGTTCCTTCCCGTGCCTCGAGAGGGGCAGCAGGTCCAGGCCTTGGACAGGCAGGGACGTGCAGTCTGCCGCGGTACTGTGACGAAGGTCGTAGATGCCTCTGGATACAATAAGACCATTGTGCTCCACCTAGCCGTTCCGAGACAGCATGTCATGGATGTCAGGGGGATCAAGATGACCAATGAAGGCACCCCTGCTGGCGACCCCACCATATGCAGGTGCATGGAGGTCACTCGCGGTGAGATCCTGCGGGCCATTAGGGAGGGGGGCGCCCGCAGCATACCGGCGATCAAGAGGCGTACCACTGCGGGAATGGGTGTGTGCCAGGGGAAGACCTGCTCGGGCCTTATCACCGGTATCTTGTGCCAGGAGATTGGGGTTGACCCGGAGTGCACCGGGCAGGACACTGCCCGGCCGCCGGTCAGGCCACTAGCGCTGGATGCGTTGGGTGGGGACATGGAATGAAGACAGACGCGGACGCAGTGGTCATTGGCGGGGGTATCCTGGGCTTGGCTGTGACCTACTACTTGACCCGGGCGGGCAAGAGCGTCCTTTTGCTGGAGAAGAACGAGATAGCGTCGGGCGCCTCTGGGGCAAATGAGGCCTTCGTATGGACCTCTACACGGAAGAAGAAGGTCATGCCCATGGTACAAAAGAGCATCCAGCTGTACACGTCCCTGGGGGATGAACTTGGCAGGGACATTGAATATCGCCAGTGCGGTGGCTATATCGTTATTGAGAGTAAGGAGCAAATGGAGAGGATGAAGCCCTGGATTGACCAGCGGCACCACGACGGGCTTACGGAGATGGAGCTCTTGGACGGCCCGGGGTTCAGGGAAAGGGAGCCCCTGGTGTCTGGGACCATAGTCGCCGCAACCTGGAACCCGGTGGACGGGACCATTAACCCCATCTACCTCTGCCTGGGCCTTGCGGACAAGTCAAGAGAACTTGGGGCTAGGATATGGGAGTACTCGACGGTGCAGGAGATCCGGACCCGGGGTCGCAAAGTATGCTTGGTAGTCACGGATCAGGGGGAGATCCGGACACCCACAGTGGTGAATGCAGCCGGCGCCTGGGCCGCGAGTATTGGCAGGCTCGTGGGCCTGGAAGTCCCCATCACCCCGAATCGCATGCAAATCCTTGTGAGTGAACCCGTGGCCCCCTTGATGGACCGGGTGATCATGTGTTCCTGCTACATCCTGGGTGAACAGTCCAAGTCTTCATTGCTTCACTCAGGGGGTGATGGGTCCGAGCTGGGTTTCGTCTACGCCCAGACGAAGAAGGGGAACCTCCTCCTGGGCAGCACATCGGAGTTTGTTGGGTACGACAAGTCCTGCTCGTGCGAGTCGATTAGGGCCATATCCAGGCACGTATGCCAGCTGGTGCCCACCCTTGGGGAAAAGGGGATCCTGGTTATACGTTCCTTCGCAAACTTCTTTCCCTTCACCAAGGACGACTTCCCTATCCTAGGGAGGGTCCCCGGCATCCAGGGCTTCTACATGGCTGCGGGCCACAACGGCCACGGCATAATGCTCGGCATCAGCAGCGGTTACCTCATGTCCGAACTTATAGCCTATGGCGAGACATCTATCTCCCTGGAGGATTTCTGTATCGAACGCTTCGCCATGGCTTGACGGGCAGTGCCGGGACTCCAAGGAGGTGCAGCGTGAGCCGCCTGCTCCTAGTGACCCCCATAAGCGTTGATAGCCTTGATGGCCCGGCTATGGATGCAGCGTGTGCTGCTGTCCGCCCACCCACCGAGGTGGTGGCCATGAGCCTGGACCGGGGCCCTGGGTCCATCGAGGACTTCTACGACGAGGCCTTGGCGGTCCCCGCCATGCTGGATCTCCTGGCCAGGGAGGCCCGGGGCTACGACGCCGTTGTTGTCAACTGTTTCGCGGACCCTGGGGTCGAGGCGGCCAGGGACCTGCTGTCCATCCCTGTGGTGGGAGCGGGGGAGGCCTCCATGACCCTGGCCTACCTTGTTGCGCCAGCCTACGCGGTAGTCTCCGTGGGCAAGGGTTCGGGCGCCAGGATCAGGGAGAGGGCCCGCCGGTTCCGGCTGGATGGGAGACTGGTATGGGCATCCGGGATAGATGTGCGCGTGCTGGAGATAGGGAGCGACGAGGAAGCCACGGCTCAGGCTGTCATCCAGGAGGCCCAGGGGGCCCTGGCGCTGGGGGCGGAGGCGATCATCTTAGGATGCACCGGCTTGGTGCCTGTTGCCAGGGTGGTGTCCATGGCGCTGCCTGTTCCCGTCATTGAGCCGACCACCGCCGCCCTGAAGATGGCTGAAAGCCTGGTAGACCTTGGCCTTCACCATGTAAAGGGAGGCATCTACCAAGTTCCGGACCTTGACAAGTACCGCTAGGGCAAGGGGGTGAGCGCTGGGAATAAGGAATGCGCCCGGAACGTAACCGAGTCCATCACCTAGAAAAGAAGGGGGAGAGAAAGACATGAAGAGGAGTCTGGTTCTCCTGTTAGTGCTGGCGCTGGCGGTGAGCCTGGCAGGATGCGGCACGCCGGCTGCGCCGGCGGAAGAGCCCGATGAGGGCGAGGAACCCGTTTCGACAGAGCCCATCAGGATTGGTTATCTCGCCCACATCACCGGTGACGGGGCGGTGTGGGGCGTGGCCGAGTCCAATGGCGCTAAGATGGCTGTGGAGGACATCAACGCCGCCGGCGGCGTCCTAGGGCGGCAGCTGGAGCTATTCGTGGCGGACGGGCGAGGCAACGCAGCGGACTCGGTGAACGCCACGCGCAGGCTGGTGGAGCAGGACAAGGTCATAGCGGTTCTGGGGTCAAACTACAGCGGTGTGAACATAGCCACGGCTCCCATCGTGGCCGCCGCCAAGGTGCCTCAGATAGGCAGTTTCTCCACAAACCCGCTGGTGACGGTGGACGAGAACGGCAACGTGCGCCCGTGGTCTTTCCGCCTGTGTTTCATCGACCCCTACCAGGGGAAGGTCATAGCGGACTTCGCCTACAACGAGCTAGGTCTGAAGAATGCAGCGGTGCTGTACGACATCGGTTCGGACTACTCGGTAGGGCTCACTGAATACTTTAAGGCACGCTTCGAGGAGCTGGGGGGCACGGTTATCGGTACATGGGCCTTCAAGGCCGGTGACGTGGACTTCCGCCCGCAGCTCAGTGAGATAAAGGCCAAGGGCCCGGAGTTACTGGTGCTCCCGAACCTCTACAAGGAGATCGCGCTCCCGGCGAAGCAGGCAAGGGAGCTGGGCATGAGCGACCTGGTGTTCATGGGCGGTGACGGGTACTCACTGACAATGCTGGAGATGGCAGGCCCGGAACTGGAGGGGAGTTACTGGACCGGTCACATGACCTGGAAAGACCCGGAGATTGCCCCGATGAAGGACCGCTACACGGCCAAGTACGGGGTGGAGGATCCCGAGTACAACCTGGTCATGGGCTATGACATCGTGTACTTCCTGGTGGACGCCATCAAGAGGGCTGGGTCCACTGACGGGGAGGCCCTGCGGAATGCCATTGAGACCGCCAAGGACGTCCAGCTGAAGCATGCTGTGATAACAATGGATCCCGAGACGCACAACCCCCTGAACAAGCCTGCGGTCATCGAGAAGGTAGAGGGCTCCAAGTTCGTGTTCCATTCCAAGTACGTGCCGGAGTAAAGGGAAGGCCCAGGGGGGGGCCCCAGGGGGCCCCCCCCCCGCATCCCCTGGTGAGAGGGGGTTTCAGGTGGAGACAGTGATACAGCAGACCCTCAACGGCCTTTCCATAGGCTCGATTTATGCCCTGATAGCGGTGGGGTACTCGCTTATCTACAGCATCCTGCAGTTCAGCAACTTCGCCCACGGGAGTTTCCTGATAGCCGGGGCTTACGCCGGCTTCTTCGCCATGGCGGGAACGAGTCTCCCCTTCCTGGTGGTCATGGCCATGGCCCTGGTATTCTCCGGCGGGGTTGCCATTATGACGGAGCGCTTCGCCTACAGGCCCATCAGGATGAGGGGTTCAAAGGCCCTCTACTTCATCATCGCATCCCTGGGTGTCTCCATATTCGCGGAGAACCTGGTGATCGTGACCATTGGACCTCAGTTCCGGACTTACCCGCAGATTTTGGCGGTTAGGGCGCTGGACCTTGGTGGGATCAGCGTGGGCATCCTTGACATGGTGGCGGCGGGTGTAGCGGTAACGTTCCTCCTGATACTGAACTTCGTTGTGACCCGGACGAAGACGGGAATGGCCATCCGGGCCGCCTCATTTGACCTGCCGGCGGCAGGTCTCATGGGGGTGAACGTAAACCGGGTAATCGCCATCGTATTCTTCATAGCGGGTCTCCTGGCAGGGGTGTCCGGGATCCTTCTTGGGATGAAGTACACGGTGTACCCCCAGCTGGGGTACCTGACGATAAAGGCATTCGTGGCGGCGATCTTCGGCGGGTTAGGAAGCCTGCCCGGGGCCATCCTGGGCTCCCTGTGCCTTGGGGTGATTGAGACCTTCACCGCGGCATTCATCTCTTCCACGCTGAGGGACCTCATCGTCTTCACCACGCTGATAGTGATCCTCCTGGTACGTCCCAGCGGCATCCTGGGGCGCTACGTGGAAGAGAAGGTGTAGGGGGAGGGGTGCATAGATGTCTCCATACCACCAGGGCATTCTTACCCTCATCTCCATTAACGTCACTGCGGTGCTGGGGGTTTCACTGCTCACGGGCTTCACAGGGCTGTTCAGCTTCGGTCACGCGGGATTCATGTCGGTGGGGGCTTACACCGCGGCCATTCTCACGGTGAGACAGGGGCTTCCCTTCTTCATCTCGCTGCCCCTGGCCGGGGCGGCGGCGGCGATAGTGAGCCTCATCATGTACCCCACCCTTAAGTTAAAGGGGGACTACTTCGCCATAGCGGCCCTGGGATTTGGGGAGGCCTTCAGGCTCATCGTGGAGAACGGGGGGAAGTTCACCGGGGGCGCCCGGGGGTTTCCCGGCATGCCCCACTACACCACCCTGTGGGTGGCCCTTTTCGTGACGGCCCTCGCGTGCCTCCTTATGAGGAACACTATCCTCTCAAGGTTTGGCCGTTCCTTCATGGCCATCCGGGAGGACCGTCTTGCCGCGGAGGCCCTGGGAATTGACGTTGTCCGGTACCAGATGCTGGCCTTAGCCATAAGTGCCTTCTACGCAGGTGTTGGCGGGGGGATGTTCGCCTTCTACATGCAGTACATACAGCCAATCATGTTCGACATCGCCAAGTCCACGGAACTGGCGGCCAGCGTTGTGTTCGGGGGCCTCGGGAGCCTGACAGGCTCCGTGGTGGCCGCGGTGATCCTCACAGCGATACCGGAGGTGTTCCGGCCGCTTGCCCAGTGGAGGATGGTGTTCTATGGCCTTGCGCTGGTGCTGACAATAGTCATCAGGCCGCAGGGCCTCCTGGGCTTCTACGAGATATCCCTGGGCGGCCTCAGGTCCCTTGTGAAGAGGCCGCGAAGGGAGGCTGGGGCGTGAGCGTTCTTGCCTTGAGCGGCGTGACCAAGCACTTCGGTGGCCTTGTGGCGGTGTCCGATTTCAACCTGGAGATGGCCAAAGGGGAACTGGTGGGCCTCATTGGCCCCAACGGCGCCGGCAAGACCACGGTGTTCAACGTGGTGACCGGCATGTACCAGCCCACGGAAGGCAGCATCGCTTTCATGGGCGAGGACATCACGGGGCAAAGACCCCACATCATTGCCAGGAAGGGCATTGCCCGGACCTTCCAGAACCTGAGGCTCTTCAGAAACCTCACAGCCCTGGCCAACGTACTCACCGCCGCCCAGATGGGCGTTGGCTACAGCTTCCTTGCCGCCCTCACCCGGAGCGGGAGTTTCCAAAAAGGGGAGAGAGAGACCAGGGAGCGCTCGGAGTATCTCCTGGAGATGGTGGGCCTGGGGGACAAGATGAGGGAGAAGGCCTCCAACCTGCCCTACGGCTACCAGCGGAAGCTGGAGGTAGCCAGGGCTCTGGCCCTGAGCCCCAGGCTGCTTCTCCTGGACGAGCCCGCGGCGGGCATGAACCCCGACGAGTCCCTAGACCTCATGGACCTGATACAGCGGATCCGGGAGGAGTTCCACCTGACGATCCTGCTGATAGAACATCACATGGACGTGGTGATGGGGATCTGCGAGAGGATACTGGTGCTGAACTTCGGGACCACCATAGCGGAGGGCTGCGCGGACGAGGTGCAGGAAAACGAGGAGGTAATCAAGGCCTATCTCGGGGAGGAGGTGGACGAGGATGCTTAGCGTTGGGAACCTGGAGGTATCCTACGGCGCCATCCGAGCCCTGAGGGGTGTGGGCCTTGAGGTTCACGAGGGTGAGATCGTCACCATAGTTGGGGCCAACGGGGCCGGGAAGACGTCGCTCCTGAACACCATAGCAGGTCTGGTGAAGCCCTCCAAGGGGGAGATGCGCTTTGGCGGGAAGCCCGTTCCAAGGCAGCCCCACGAGACTGTAAGGGCAGGCATAGTGCTGGTCCCCGAGGGAAGGCGGGTGTTCGGCAACCTCACCACACGGGAAAACCTCCTCATGGGCGCCTACCTGAGGAGCGACAAGGCCGGCATTGAGGCGGACCTCAAGAGGGTCTACCGCATATTCCCCCGGCTCCAGGAACGGCTCTGGCAGCCCGGCAGCACCCTTTCCGGTGGCGAGCAACAGATGCTGGCGATAGCCAGGGGCCTGATGTCCAAGCCCAGGCTACTCCTCCTGGATGAGCCCTCCCTAGGGCTTGCCCCCATCCTGGTCCAGGAGATCTTCCGCCAGCTCCACCAGTTAAACCGTGAGGGCGTGACAATGCTCCTGGTAGAACAGAACGCCCGCCAGGCACTGCTCTTGGCGCGCAGGGCCTACGTGTTCCAGACAGGCGAAATCGTGAGGTCCGGCATCGCCAGGGAACTCCTGAAGGACCCCTTTGTACAAGAAGCCTACCTCGGGAGACGAAGGCAGGTGGGGGGCAGGTGAAAACGATCCTCGACCCAGTAGATGCCAGGGACTTCGTCTTTGGGTGCACCCTCTATGGGGCGGGAGGGGGAGGCCAACCCGAAGAGGGCCTGGCGGCACTGCTGGAGCAGGTGGAGGCTGGCCGGGAGGTGGGATGGGTAGACCCCGGTTCCCTGCCTAATCACGTGATGACCGCCTGTACCTTCCTGATGGGGTCCACGGCTCCCCTGACGGCAAAGAAGCGGGCTGAAATGAAGGCCCTAGGCTTCACCCAGTGGAAGTACCCGCGGAACCTGCCTGAGAGCGTACGCCAGCTGGAGCGTTTTACCGGCCGGCGCATCGATGCCCTGGTCCCATTTGAGCTGGGCGGCTCCAACACCCCGGTCCCCGTGGCCGCCGCAGCACACCTGGGTATCCTTGTGGTGGATGGGGATTACGCGGGGCGCGCTGTGCCAGAGATCACCCAGAGTACCGTGGGCATTCTCGACATGCCCTTTCTCCCTGCCGCCAGCGTAGACAAGTGGGGTAACCGGGCCCTCCTCACGGAGGCCACCAGCCTTGCCGTGGCGGAACGACTGGGGAAGTACCTGAGCGACGCAGCCTACGGTTCCACCGGTCTCACTGGCTTCATGATGTCCCTGGGGGAGTGCCGCCAGGCCCTGGTCGAGGGTTCCCTGAGCCAGGCCCTCAGGGCGGGCAGGGCCATGCGGGAGGCCTCGACCAAGGGCTCTAATCCCTGGGACGCCCTGAGGCCCCTGGGATGGAGGACCATATTCCATGGCACCGTCACCAAGAAGGAGCAGGAGGACCGGGACGGCTACTACTGGGGAACCCACACCCTTGAGTCAACGGGCCAGGTCATGGAGATTACCTTCAAGAACGAGAACCACGTCTCCACCCTCAACGGGGAACCGTTTGTCACCAGCCCGGACATCATTACCTGCCTCAGCAAGGTCGATGGCAAGCCTGTCCTCAACGGAGACATCGATGTGGGTGCCCAGTTGGTGGTGGTTGCGGCGCCGGCCCCCGGCCTGCTCAGGTCCGAGCCCGCGCTCCGGATCCTGGGGCCTCGATACTTTGGCTGCGATGCAGGCTACAGGCCCCTGGAACACCTGGTGCCCTAGGAAGCGCTTTGACGCCAGCAGTCACATACCATGTGGGGGTGTTTACGGTGTTAACATCAGAGGTTATCGAAAAGGGCAGGAAACACATTTCCGGGGTGATAGTGAGAGACACGGAACTGGTGGTGGAAAAGGGTGAGGGCTCATGGCTCTACACCAGTGAGGGTGAGAGATACCTGGACTTCATAGCAGGGATAGCCGTGTGCAACGTGGGTCACTGCCACCCGCGGGTGGTTGAGGCCGCCAAGGCACAGCTGGAGAGGCTCATCCACATATCCATCAGCACTGCGTACTATGAGAGTGTCTCTGAACTGGCCAGCGAGCTGGCACGCCTGGCCCCGGGGGAGATAGACACGTGTTTCTTCTCCAACTCCGGTGCGGAGGCGGTGGAGGGAGCCATCAAGCTGGCCCGCTACTTCACCAAGCGCCCTGGTATCATCGGTTTCTATGGAAGCTTCCATGGCAGGACCTTCGGCGCTGTCAGCCTGACGGCCTCGTCTTGGAAGTATCATTCCTACTACGAACCCCTGTTACCCGAGGTATATCATGTATCGTACCCCTACTGCTACCGTTGCCCCTACAGGCTCTCGCCGGCCAATTGTGACCTGGAGTGCCTCAATGAGATGAGAACCCTCATGCGATACCAGGTTGCTCCTGACAGGGTTGCCTGCGTCATCATGGAACCGGTCATGGGGGAGGGTGGGTACGTGGTTCCCCCGGCCCGTTATGTGCGGGAGCTCAGGAAACTCACGGCTGACCACGGGATCCTGCTGATCATGGACGAGGTGCAGTCGGGATTCGGCAGGACAGGAAGGATGTTCGCCACGGAGCACTTCCAGGTTGTCCCGGACATCATGACCATGGCCAAGGGGATCGCGGCAGGGCTGCCCCTGAGCGCCCTGGCGGCGCCCCGGCGGATCATGGATGCGTGGAAGCCCGGAGCCCACGGCACAACCTTCGGGGGAAACCCCGTCTCCTGTGCCGCTGCCCTGGCCAGCCTCAAGGTGATCGAGGAGGAGAACCTCCTGGGCAGGGCCGCGGAGATGGGTGCTTACATGAAGTCCCGGTTCGAACAAATGAAGCAGGAACACCCCTTCATAGGGGATGTCCGGGGGCTTGGGATGATGGTAGGTGTGGAATTCGTTCACCCGGATGGGACCCCCAATGGGGATGCTGTGACCTACATAACCCAGCGCTGCCTGGAGAAGAGGCTCATCGTGCACCCCGCGGGGGATCACAAGCATGTGCTCAGGTTCATGACCCCGCTGAACATCAGCCGGGAAGACCTGGACTACGGGCTTGCGATCATTGAGGAGACCATGAGGGAGTACAGGCCATCGTAGGGAGGGACCTGGAAGTGGAAGGCAAGGGTCACGTGTTCTACAGGGCTCCCAGGAAGAAGTACCCCTTGGCGGTTAGGGCCGAAGGGGTCCAGATCTGGGATTCCGAAGGCCAAAGGTACCTGGATGGGGCATCCGGGGCCCTGGTGGTGAATATAGGGCACGGCCGGAAAGAGATCGCGGAGGTCATGGCGGAACAGGCTGTTAAGCTTTGCTTCGCCCATACCAGCCAGTTCACCAGCGGGCCCCAGGAGGACCTCGCCCGTATCCTGGCGGAGGTTTCGCCAGGAGACCTGAACCGGGTCTACTTCCTCTCCGGCGGATCCGAGGCGGTGGAAGCCGGGCTGAAACTGGCGCGCCAGTATCACGTGGAAAGGGGCGATCTTAGCCGTTACAAGGCAATAGGTCGCTGGGTGAGCTACCATGGAAACACACTGGGCGCCCTCTCCGTGGGCGGCCAGTCACCCAGGAGACGGATGTACAGCCCCCTGCTGGCGCCGTTTCCACATATCCCAGCCCCCTATTGCTACCGTTGCCCCTTCGGGCAGGAGTACCCCGGGTGTGGGGTGCGATGCGCTGATGCCCTGGATGACTGCATCAAACGGGAGGGCCCGGAGAGCGTAGCGGTCTTCGTGGCGGAACCGGTGGTGGGAGCCTCCGGCGGTGCCCTGGTACCCCCTCCCGAGTACTACCCAAGGGTGAGGCAGATCTGTGACCGCCATGGGGTGTTGTTCATGGCTGATGAGGTTATGACGGGTTTCGGCAGGACCGGGAGAATGTTTGCCATGGAACACTGGAGCGTGGTTCCCGACATGATGTGTATGGGCAAGGGGCTGGGCAGTGGTTACACCCCGCTGGCGGGCCTTATGGTCAGGGACGAGGTTCATGACACCCTTCTTGGCGGATCGGGTACCTTCAATCACGGCCACACCTACCTGGGGAACCCGCTGAGCACGGCCGTGGGGGCGGCGGTGGTGAGGATCATCCGGGAGGAGGGCTTGGCCGAGAGGGCCTGGGAGACCGGAGCCTACCTCAGGTCCCTTCTCGGCGCCTTGCAGGGAAGGCATGCCCTGGTGGGGGATGTGCGAGGGCTCGGCCTCATGCTCGGGCTGGAACTGGTGAAGGATCGAAAGAGCAAGGAGCCTCACCGGCCTGAGCTCCGGGTGAGCCAGCGGGTTACGGAGGCTGCTTTCAGAAGGGGGCTCATCGTCTACCCAGGGTCAGGAGCAGATGGGGGAGACCAGGGCGATCACCTGCTCGTGGCACCCCCTCTGGTAACCACCAGAGCGGAGGCTCTGGAGATGGTGTCCATCCTGGAAGATGCCATTGCCGGTGTAGAAGCCGAAGCCGGCGTAGCATGAGGGTGGGGGAGGGCAGGTGCCCTCCCCCGGTGGCAGTTATGGCAGGCTTGAAGCGGGGTCCTGGGGGACACCGTTGACCCGGATCTCAAAGTGCAGGTGTGGTCCGAAGGCAAATCCCGTGCTCCCCACGTTTCCGGCACGCACCCCTGGAGCACGCTGGAATCCCGGTACCCTGGAGAGGTGTGCGTACACACGAGTGATCCCATCCCCGTGGTCCAGGACGAGGGTGTTACCGTACCCGCCTCCGTACCATCCCGCGAAGGTCACGACCCCTGCCCTGGCCGCCTTCACTTCCGTGCCGTGGGCAGCGGCGATGTCCATCCGGAAGCTCCGTTGACATAACCTAACTTCACCCCCCCAAGCGCCATAAGGGGCCTTATGCTTGGGGGCAGGGGGGGGGGTGAAGTTAGGCTAACATCACGGTCTGCGAATTGGTCCCAAATGCTCTTGACGGGGTTCGTGGCATCATTACGCTGTAAGGGGGCTGGCCTCACATCTCCTAAGGAATCCCCGGGAGGTCCTTGCCCTGCTGTCCTCGTGGTAGTATCTACCGAGGAGGGGGCTCGGTTAGCCGGGGAGATTTTCCCCTTGCCGCCAGGGAGGTCTAGTGTAGTGCCAAGGGCCTAAATGAGAGCCAGTCCCCCTGCTATGGGCGTATTTATGTGCGGGCCACTGTAGAAGATTACCGTCCAATTGTCCCAGCTTACGTGAGGCACCCTAGGATCACTCAGCCGCCAAGCCATCCAAACCCCTAACAGGGATTATTGGACTTGTCCCTCATAACCCTGCTGGGAGAGTATTGTTGTAATGTACCAGAAGTCATCATAGCGCTTAACAAGGACTTTAGCTATTTGATCACATTCCCTACCCCTTGCCCAAGTCTCTGCATCTTCCTTGGGAGTACTGGCTGCGAGAGATTCTTCGAGTAACTCGACTTACCTCTTAAGCAGATCTATTCGCTTCGATGCTTCTCCATCAGCGGTAGATGCTTTGTTATCAATTGATGGTATTGCTCCTGTGCTCTCCGGGTCTTGGATACCAAAAGACATGCGGGTTACCCTTGCTCTTTCTTCTACCTGGCTACTCAATTCCTGGATGAGTTGTCCCTGCTGAACACTAAATATCGCTTCTTGAACCTTCTTGGGGAACATTGCTTTGATGTCCTGTGGGTAGTAGCTGCCATCCCTTGGCAACCTATGGTCGATAATCTTGATTTCTTCCTCGTCTTGAGAAGAAATAGTCAAGACCACAGGGCCTGATAGCCCCGTACCCTTTTCCCGAAAATCGTCATAAAACTCCTGTGCGTATACCCATACGTATACTTCTTCAGAGTTAGAGCCCAAGACTCTATGGGCCGTCAACACCTTGCCGCCAAACCCTGGTGACAAAAGGTTATCGTCCAGGTATGACGTAACTGCATTATCGAGAGAAGGTTTCTCCTTTTGCTTCTCCTCTACCTCAAATTCCATACTTTCGCTGCAGCCTGTGAGAAGAAGTAGTGTAAGCGCCAGCATAATGATACTTTCCCAGAATCGGGCTCTAATCATTCGAATACCCCCTCTGTGATAAGACAAGGAGAACCCCTACTTGGTTCCCTCTGCCAAGGCCTACTCTCGCCGGAAGACACGGAATCCGCTCTTCCCCGGGTTGCACCGCCATATGTGCCTGTCTTCCTGGCAATCGACTCTTTGCTGACCGTGCGCCTGGAACTTGGTCAAACCCGCCGCAGGCGTTTATTGCCGGCTAAACCGCCGGCCACTCCTTGGCTCTAATCATTGAGGCATCTTAGTTTTCTGCGCCTCACGCCGGTATTACCACCTCGCCTATGCTTGCACACGATCACTGTCATACCTTGTGACACTCCAGGCGGATGGGTATACTGGTGATGGAGGGAAGAAAATGGATCCACGCACTGTGCTCAGCCATACAATGATCGAAGTGTGTCACGCGTTGGGCCAATCCCGACTGGGGAATTCCTTCTACCTTGCGGGTGGAACCGGTCTCGCTCTCCAGTTGCGCCACAGGAAATCGGACGATCTGGACTTCTTTCCCCGAAACCCAACGGAGAAGATTGCAGCCGGTGTGATCACCCGTGAAATAGAGCGTTTGTTCGGTGAAGCGAATGGCCGCCTGGAGCTGAGAGAAGCCACACAGGTTACATGGAGCATCTTGGGTGTGAAAACATCTTTCATTGGCTACCCGTTTCCCCTTTTGTACCCGCTTGAAGACGCAGGGGTCGTTGTCCCAGGATTGCAGGGGATAAGCCTCGCTCACTCTCGCGAAATAGCCGCGATGAAAGCCTATGCGCTGGGCCGGCGCGCTGCCGCCCGTGACTATGTAGACCTATACTCCCTGCTCCAGTCCGGTATGGCAACGCTGGAGACCATAATCAATGACGCCACAGTGAAGTTCGTCATCGCTGGAGAGCGCGTATTCTCTACCAAGCTCTTCCTTGAGCAACTGTGCTATACTAAGGACCTTGACGATGTTGATGCGGCGCTGCGGCTTGTCAGCCAGCCAGGCCTCACCCTTAACACCGTAGAAGCGCTTCTGCGCCAACACGTGAAGGGGTATCTTGAGCGGAAGACTGGCGCGCCAGATCAAAGCGACACAAGACCGCCGAGCGCGGTGCGCTCTAAAACACCTTGAAGGGAGCCTGACCATGAATCTGCCCGGCTCGTTTGCCGATTTGTTCAAGAACTACGTTTTCCCGACCATAGATGACCAAAAGCACGCCGCCCTCGTTATCAAGACCGTCCTCTCTCGAGGAAGCTGGGAGCAAATCATGTGGCTGTTCAGCCGGTATGGGAAACAGAGAATCGGCGAAGTGTTCCTGGAAGACTATAGCGGTCTCAGGACCCTGCCCGAGTCCACCCGCAGGCTGTGGGAGCTGCTGTTCGTCGAGGAATCCGAGTGGCAGGATGCCGGCGATAAATCCAGGTGGCAGTGCCGCCGCCTCGCCCAGTCCTCACCCGGTAACCCTGCCAGGTGCCCCCGCCTGGAGGTCGATTGACCATGCAAGCCGTGCGCACACCGGCATGTGCCACGGCTAGCCGGCGACTGGCACCCAGCAACACTGGCCCCCAGGCGCCTGCCCCGGCAAGCCAATCCATCAAGATGCCCCTGACTCCTCCACCGCGCGGCGGCCACGGGTGGCCGCTTAGCTTGTTGCTTCCGGCTTTTTGGGGTGACAGAGATTCACAGACCCTGGGTTATTCGTCGCAAACCCAACTACGTTCTACAAACCGTGCGGCCCTAGAAGAGCTTCCTCCGTCAAAAGGCAGTTCCCCCTTATATATAAACCAGAAGCCACAGGTTGCCTCGAACTCGCCAGCCACTGCAGGGACAGCCTGGCTCTGGGCAGTAATGTCAGTACCGCAATCCTCGAGCGTGGTGTTCAAGTTCCAACTCCGGCAGATGGGCGGTTGCCAAAGCCGACCCACCCGCATTTCGTCGACCGGGAACACATCCACCCAGGCAGTTTCTCCTAACCGCTCCCCCTTACCCTGAAGGCATTCTTTGCCCCAAGAGCCACACCGGTCACGATACGGAATGAGCTCAACACCTCCCGCAAGGCAGTCTCGTCCTCACCAGCAAAAGCCATCCGCCGGACTTCTTTCGATGCCCAGAAGGTGAGCGTCGCCGCGCCTGAGCTCCCCGGGTGAGCCAGCGGTCACGGAATCTCTGTCAGAAGGGGTCTCATCGTCTACCATGGGCCAGGAGCAGATTGGGGAGACCAGGGCGATCACCTGCTCGTGGCACCCCCTCTGGTAACCACCAGGGCAGAGGCTCTGGAGATGGTGTCCATCCTGGAAGATGCCATTGCCGGTGTAGAAGCCGAGGCCGGCGTTGCATGAGGGTGGGGGAGGGCAGGCGCCCTCCCCCGGTGGCAGTTACGGCAGACTTGAAGCGGGGTCCTGTGGGACACCGTTGACCCGGATCTCAAAGTGCAGGTGTGGTCCAAAAGCAAATCCCGTGCTCCCCACGCTTCCTAGCGCTTGCCCCTGGAGCACGCTAGAATCCCGGTTCACGGATACCCTGGAGAGGTGTGCGTACACACTGGTGATCCCATTCCCGTGGTCCAGAAAGACGGTGTTCCCGTACCCGCCTCCGTACCATCCCGCGAAGGTCACGACCCCTGCCCTGGCCGCCTTCACTTCCGTGCCGTGGGCAGCGGCGATGTCTATCCCTTCGTGCATGCGGCCCCATCGCCTCCCAAAGGGCGATGTAATCCTGCCATTCAGCGGCCAGGCGAAGCCTGGGACAGCCTGAGACGAGAGGGATGCCGCTCGCGCCGTGACAACAGCCGCAGGCTTGGCGCCGGGCAGGATCAGGACCTGGCCCACCGCCAGTGTGCTGGATTCAAGCCTGTTGGCTTCCATGATCTCATTCACTGGGATACCGTGCGTGGAGGAGATGCCCCACAGCGTGTCACCGGGCCCTACCTTGCAGAGTAACCCGGGGGTGCTGAGTACCGTAACCCTCTGGCCGGGCTGCAGGTATTCCCTGGCGGCTATGTCATTGATGGCGGCGAGGCTCTCCACGTCAGTGCCGTGCATTCGCGCTATCTCCCACAGGGTATCCCCTTGTTTCACCGTGTATGTGGTTATCTCAGGTGTGCCCGGGGTTCCCATTACTGGCTCGCCTGGGCGGGGCTCCACCATCCTGAGGTGCGCTATAGAGTGATCCAGGGGTGGTGCTTGAATTCCCGATCCAGTCATGTGAGGGCCCGCCTGGATGAACCTGCCCGTCACTGATCCTACGGTAGCCCCCCCAACCAGGCAAAGGGCTACCCATACGGCTAGAGCCACCCTGGTTACAGGTGGCAGATTCGCTCGGGGTGCAGGTCCCCCAGTCTCCGGCTGTTCCGCCATGACATCAACTCCTCAACTGGCGATGCCTGCGCCAGCCTCAAGGTCATGTTCTGAGTTTCCCCTATGGTTCCATAACTATTCAAGGCCGCCATTTTCCGTTACCTCTGGCACTCTCTTCCTGGTAATGTTATGCATCCTGCCGGTTTTGAGAACCGCTACCCGGCCCGCAAGGGACTTCGCCCTGCCAGAAACCGTAAAGAGGGCGCTGGCGCCCAGCGCGCATCTACGCGGGCAAGAGGTGTTCGAGGCTGGAGGAGGTAATCCTTGGGGGGTCTTCTCTTTCGGGCTGGCCAAGAGTGAGGTCGGGAAGGGTGTATGAGTTTTCTGCTGCTATATCATGGCCAGTGAGGGATTTTTCATTCACCGGGGCCAGGGGGAGGACAAATTCAAGGAAGGGACGAATCCTCCCCTACCAAACGGCTGGCTCTAAGAAGCAGGGGGCACCGGCTTGCTCCCAAAGAGGCTGGGGGCCGTCTTGACTCTAAGTCGCTGCTCCCTGTCCTCACACTGGCAAGGGGCAAGGCGCCCCGGGGAGGGCGTGGACATGAACCAAGGACTAGGCGAGGGGCCCCTGTTGATGGAACCGGACGTTGATGCAGCCAGGGAGTTCTTCCGGCGAAAGGTGAAACGCCTGGCGCCCAAGACAATGACGGTGAAGGAAGCCGTGTCAAGGTTCATCAACGATGGGGACTACCTAGCCGTCGGGGGTTTCGGGACGAACCGCATTCCCACGGCGGTGCTCCACGAAATTGTGCGCCAGCGCAAGAAGAACCTAGGACTTAGCGGCCACACGGCCACCCATGACTGCCAGGTGCTGGCTGCGGGGGACTGCATAAACCGTTGCGATGTAGCCTATGTGCTTGGCCTTGAGGCGCGTGGTCTCTCAAAGGCGTCTCGCAGGCTCTTTGAGAGTGGGCGGGTCGAGGTGGCGGAGTGGTCCAACGGCGCCCTGGCATGGCGGTACAAAGCAGCAGCCATGGGTGTCCCCTTCCTTCCCAGCCGTGTCCTGGCGGGAACGGATACGGGAAGGCGCTCCGCGGCTAGGGAGGTAACGTGCCCCTTTACAGGGATGAGACTGGCGGCGCTTCCCGCCCTGTACCCCGATGTGGCGGCAATCCACGTGCACCGCGCGGATGTCTACGGCAACTGCCAGATTGACGGGATCATGGTGTCCGACTGGGACCTCGCCCGGGCGGCCAAGACCCTCCTAATCACCGCCGAGCGGATTGTCCCCAGCGAAGAGATCCGGCAAGACCCTGCACGCACTGCCATTCCCGGTTTCCTGGTGGACGCCGTCGCGGAGGTTCCCTTTGGCTCCTACCCGGGGAACATGCCCTACGAGTATTTTTCCGATGAGGAACACATCGCAGCCTGGCTGGAGGCCGAGGCGGATGGCAGCACGTTCCAGGCCTTCGTTGACAGGCACATACACAACGTCAGGGACTTTTACGAGTACCTTGAGATCTGCGGGGGCATGGAGAGGATGCGCCGGCTGAGAGCCAAGGAACTCCTGGTAGACATGGAGGGGGGTGGGGAAGGGTGTGACTAGGTACAACCGGATGGAACTGATGATATGCCTGGCCGCCCGGTACCTGGAGAAGGGAGCCACTGTCGTGGTGGGAACGGGGGCTCCCTGTGCCGCGGCCATGCTGGCGCAGGCTATCCACGCCCCTGACCTGATCATCATGTTCGAGGCGGGGGGGATAGGACCCCTGCTTCCTTCCATGCCAATATCCGTGGGGGATTCCCGGACTTTCCACAGGGGGCTTGCCGCCTCCAGCATGCCAGAGATCATGGAGATGTGCCAGAGGGGCATGGTTGACTATTGCTTTTTGGGGGGCGCTCAGATAGACCGGTACGGGAACCTCAATTCCACAATGATCGGTTCTGACTACCCCAGGCCCAAGGTGAGACTTCCTGGCAGCGGCGGTGCCAACGATCTTGCCTCCCTGTGCTGGAGGACAATGGTCATTACGCCCCAGGATCGCAGGAGGTTCGTGGAGAGACTGGACTTCGTCACCTCCCCCGGCTTCCTTACCGGCAGGGGAGCCAGGGAGGCCGCGGGGCTGCCCCCGGGCACAGGGCCGTACAAGGTCATCACAGACCTGGCAGTCCTGGGTTTCTCCGGAGATACCGGGGAGATGGTTGTGGAGAGCCTTCATCCAGGAGTGAACAGGCAGGCGGTGCAGGACCACACCGGCTTTGACCCCTTGTGGTCAGAAGATCTGAGATCAAGCGAGCCTCCAACCCTAGAGGAGCTGCGGGTGCTCAGGGAACGAGTGGACCCGTACCGCTATATCATAGGTAGAACCTAGAGGGGGTCTTTCACGTGGCAGAGGCTTGGATAGTCTCGGCGGTGAGGACAGCGGTGGGGTCTCTCGGGGGTTCACTCGCCCAGGTCAAGACGGAAGAACTGGGTGCTGTAGTCATCAAAGAGGCGGTGGCCCGGGCTGGGGTGAAGCCCCGTGAGATAGATGAGGTTCTCATGGGGTGTGTGCTGCAGGCTGGCCTGGGACAGGGACCCGCCCGCCAGGCAGCTATGAAGGCGGGTATTCCCCAGGAGGTTCCGGCCACAACGGTGAACAAGATGTGTGGCTCCGGCCTGAAGACCGTGGCCATGGCCTCCGGGGCAGTTCTCCTGGGCGATGCCGCTGCCGTCGTGGCGGGGGGAATGGAGAGCATGAGCAACGCCCCCTATGTGCTGGAGAAGGCAAGGTACGGTTACCGGATGGGTCACGGGAGCCTGGTGGACAGCATGATCAAGGATGGTCTTTGGTGTGCCTTCGGCGACGCCCACATGGGAGCGACCGCAGAGAACCTGGCGTCCCTGTACTCCATATCCCGGGAGGAGCAGGATCGCTTCGCCCTGGAAAGCCAGGAGAAGGCCCAGAAGGCCATTCATGATGGCCTCTTCCGGGATGAGATAGTGCCCGTGGAGGTTTCCGGGAAACGAGGGCAAGTGAGCCTCTTTGACAAGGATGAACACCCCAGGCTTGGTGTGACCATCGAGGCCCTGGCGGCACTACGCCCGGCATTCAAGCCGGGGGGCACGGTGACGGCGGGCAATGCCTCCGGCATCAACGACGGCGCCGCCGCGTGCGTTGTGGTGTCTGATGCCTTCGCCCGGAGAAGGGGCCTGGAGCCCATGGCGGTGGTACGGGGATATGCCTCCTCCGGAGTTGACCCCTCGCTTATGGGCATCGGTCCCGTGGAAGCCGTCAGGAAGGCCCTGGCAAGGGCGGGCTTGAGCCAGGGAACCCTCGACCTGGTTGAACTCAACGAGGCGTTTGCGGCCCAGAGCATAGCGGTCCTGCGCAGCCTTGAGATGGACACATCCCTGGTGAACGTGAACGGAGGCGCGATAGCGCTGGGACACCCCATCGGGGCCTCAGGGGCTCGCATCCTGGTGACCCTGCTCCATGAGATGAAGAGGAGAAGCCTCAGGTATGGATTGGCCGCCCTGTGTATCGGGGGCGGCATGGGCATCGCCATGGTCCTAGAGTCCCCCTGAGGCAATTTCACACAAGAACTGTCTTCAGAATAGGATGAATAGGTGACACCTGGTGGGGACGAGAGGGCAGGGTTTTCCTCGTATGGCACTTGCAGGAGCTTTTTGAAGGAATAGCGGGCATGGACAAGGGGCAGCATAGTCTCCAGGAGTTTCCTGGGTTTTTTGGTTTTTTCCTGGGGAGGAAAACTCTACATGGGTATCGAAGTGTACATTGTCAGCTTCTTACGGTCGATTAGAAATAGAAGCGGAGGTAAGCCGTTGCTCAGGAAGATCACCGGCCGCCCCCTGCCTATTGCAGTTATACTGGTGGTTGCGGTCCTCGCTGTGACAGGAGGGTTCCGTGCTACTGCTAGGTGCACATACTACCGTGTGCTCTGGGACGGCCAGGAGGTCGGCTGGGTTGAGGAGGAGCACGTTGTCCAGGAGGCTGCCACGGGCCTGTGCTTGCAGAAGGCCAGGGCTGAGGGCATGGAAATGGTCCTGGTCAACGAGTTCGGCACCGAGCCGGTGGACCTGTACAGCCCCCCTGGCCAGATCATGAGCCATGCTGACCTCCAAAAGGCCATGATTCGCACCGCCAGGTTCATGGCTGTTGCCTATGCCATCATGGTGGATGGACGCCGCTCCGTGGTCTTGCCCGATGAAGGCAGCGCCCAGGCGGTCCTGGACGGCATCATGGAAGACTTCCGCCAGGCCATTGTACAGGGGGACCGGGTCACCCTGGAGTCCCTGGACATAGTTGAAGAGGTGAGCATCGAGCGGGTTTCCTTCAAGCCCGAGCAGGTGGTGACGGAGGAGGAGGCCCGGCGTATTCTTCTCAGGGGCACCGACGTCATCAAGACATACGAGGTCAAGCGTGGAGAATCCCTGTGGACAATAGCGTCCTCCAATGGCCTGTCAGTAGACGAGCTCCGGGCGGCCAACCCTAGCATGGCCTCGGACCTGTTGCAGGTGGGACAGGAACTCAGCCTGGTGGTGCCCGAGCCCTTCATCACTGTCACCAGCACCGAGACCATGATATATGATCAGAGCATCCCCTTCCCCACCCGGGCTGAGACGGATGACAGCCTGTGGCCCTGGCAGAGGGTGGTAAGGGTGCCCGGGGAGCCTGGGAAAAAGCAGGTCACCGTGCGCATAGCCCGGGTTAACGGTGTGGAGACCGGGCGGGAGACCCTGAGTACCGAGACTGTGCTGGAACCAAAGACCCAAGTGGTTGTGCAGGGAACGAAAGCCGTGCCCAGCATGGGCACAGGGGTCCTGGCGTGGCCCCTGGATGCTGGGCAGGTTACATCATGGTACGGCTACAGGCGGGGGGGCATGCACTCCGGAATCGACATCGCTGCTCCCGCCGGGACCTCGATAAGGGCCGCAGACAAGGGCACGGTGATCTTCTCGGGAAGCCTGGGTGCCTATGGCCTGACCATTAAGATCGCCCATGGCGACGGCATGGTCACGCAGTACAGCCACAATTCCGCCAACCTGGTGAATGTGGGCACAGTGGTGGAGAAGGGACAGGCCATAGCCAGAATAGGCACCACGGGGCGATCCACCGGCCCCCATGTTCACTTTGAGATCCAGCTGAAAGGCGCCACCGTCAACCCCATGAGCTACTATCCGAAGTAGGTCGAGAATTGTTACACATCCTTAATGAAGGCGTAACCGGGCTGTAACATTGGCCCGGTATACTTTTTTCTGGAATGATGACCTAGGTTCTTGACCCCCTCTTAACATAATGCGTTGGGTGGTACGCCCGTACCACCCGCCCTTTTTTCCTGGGGTGAGCGAGGGGTCGTCAGGAACACGCCCTTCCCGTGGCTTCTACCCCTTTCCGCAGGCGCGCAGGGATCCGGTCCTTTGCCACCAGGTCCTCGTAGGTCTCTCTCTCCACGATGGGGTCTGCCATACCCTGGCTCACCAGCACCACTGTGGGTTTGGGGCATCGATTGTAGTTGGATGCCATTGAGTAGTGGTAGGCCCCTGTAGAGAAAACCGCGAGAATATCGCCCCTAGTTACCTCAGGCAAGTCAATATCCCAGATCAGCACATCACCGGACTCACAGCAGCGCCCCGCTATGGTGTATTGCCTGGCGGGATCCTCCTTTGCCCGCTGGGCAAGGATGGCGCTGTATCGCGCACCGTACAGGGCGGGTCTCGGGTTATCCGTCATCCCCCCGTCAACGCTCACGTAGGTGCGAAGCCCGGGGATCTCCTTGATCGTGCCAACAGTGTAAAGGGTGACTCCTGCTTCGCCTACAACAGAACGCCCGGGCTCCAGCTGGAGCACGGGTAGGGGCAGTGAATGGCGGCGGCAGGCCTCCCGGACGGCTTGGCTCACCGCGTCCACATAGTCCTGGATCCTGGGGGGTGCATCGCAATCCTGGTAGCGGATTCCGAGGCCTCCTCCCAGGTTCACCTCATCCAGCAGAGCACCGGTCTCCTGGTAGATGCGGGCACGGAAATCCATCATGATCGCAGCGGCTAGGCGAAACGGCGAGAGGTCCAGCACCTGGGAACCCACATGGCAGTGTATCCCCCTGAGAGAGAGGCCCGGCAGGGACAGGGCTTGGGCCACGGCCTCCAGGGCGCTGCCGTCTCCCACGGAGAACCCGAACTTGGAATCCTCCTGTCCTGTCTGGGTATATTCGTGGGTGTGAGCCTCCACGCCAGGTGTGACGCGGAGGAGTATGTCCTGGACGACACCGTGTGCCCTGGCTATCTCGTCCAGGGCGTAGAGTTCCTGGAAGCCGTCGGCGATAACCCGCCCTATACCGGCCTTGACCGCCATGGAGAGCTCATGGTCGCTCTTGTTGTTGCCGTTGAACTGGATCCTGTCTGGCGAAAAACCCGCCTTGAGCGCCGTGTAGATCTCTCCTCCGGAGACCAGGTCGAGGCCGAGACCCTCCTGGGCCATGATCACTGCTGTGGCCTGGGTCATGAAGGCCTTTCCCGCGAAGGCCACGAAGAACCTCGGATAGGACCGGGCAAGAGCGGTCATGTACTCCCTGCAACGCTTTCGGATTAGTTCCTCATCGTACACCAGCAAGGGCGTACCGAAGCGGCGGGCGAGGTCTCCTGCAGTCTCCCCGCCAATAACGAGTTCCCCTAGAGCATTCACCGCCATAGTCTCGGGCAAAACCATGACTCACTCTCCTCCCTTCGAAAGACAATAAGGCACCCTGTGGGTGCCCAGAGTCACCCTCAATGTCCCCAAGTGAGATAGCTCTCCACCGGGTAAGCGGGGCTCTCCCCCGGTGACAGTCCTGCACCTGTTCGGACGCAGGCCCAACCCCGCTTGGCTGGCCCAAGACGGGATTTCGGCGGGGACCCCTTTCTGACCGGTCACTGGTGCCACCCTGCGGCCCTACTCATGGTACCCCGCGCCTCTACCTCACCCTTTCTTGAGAGTGAGGTTCACGTTATGCTTTGTCCTACATAATAGCGGGGCAGGGCCGGGTTGTCAAATAGCAGTTCCAGGCTACCCATGAGGCCTTATCCAGGCTTCTCCCCCGGCGCTACGCCCCGGTTAAGCAGGGTGGCCCCGGAAGTAGCCTGTCCTTTGTCGCGCACGGCCCCTGGGAGCGCAGGTGGCGAGCCCCAGTGCCCGCTGGGCGGCAAAAGGCCCCTGGGCAGGAAAACGGGTGTCCTGGGGCGAATAGGCCCAGAGAAGCGCCGGGAGGTAGATACACGTGTCCTTCAAAGTCCTGGTAGTTGACGACGAGAAACCCATCGCAGACATCATCAAGTTCAACCTGGAGAAAGAGGGATACCAGGTTAGCGTGGCAAATGACGGCCGGGAGGCGCTCCAGCGAGCGGAGGAGGACCGGCCGGATCTAGTTATCCTGGACATCATGCTGCCCAGGATGGATGGGTTCGCGGTGTGCCAGGAGATCCGGCGGAGGTCTCACGTGCCAATACTCATGCTTACCGCAAAGCAGGAAGAGGTTGATAAGGTGTTCGGCCTGGAGCTCGGGGCTGATGACTACGTCACAAAGCCCTTCAGCCCCCGGGAGCTGGTGGCCCGGGTCAAGGCAATCCTCAGGAGGGCCTCCAGCCCTGGAGGGCAAGGCCCAAGGGTGATAAAGTCGGGTGATCTCATCGTTGACCTCGACACCTACCAGGTCCGCAAGGGGGAGCAGGCCGTTCCCCTGTCCCAGAAGGAGTTCCAGCTCCTGCGCTTCCTCGCGGCTCACCCCGGCCAGATATTCACCCGGGAGGCGCTCCTGGATGAGGTCTGGGGGTACCAGTACTTCGGCGATACCCGGACAGTGGATGTCACCGTCCGGAGACTCCGGGAGAAGATCGAGGATGACCCTTCTGAGCCTGAGTACGTCCAGACCAAGCGAGGGGTTGGCTACTACTTCAAGCGAGGTTGACAATGCTTACTCTTAAGAGCGTCCAGTGGAGGCTCGCTCTGATCTACCTGCTGATGATCCTGCTGGCCATGCAGCTGGTGGGATTCTACCTCCTGCAGTCACTGGAACGCTACTACATCACGGGTTTCACCGATACCGTCGGTTCGCAGGGACAGCTCCTGGCGGGCTTCATGGACAGGTACCTGGTGGGTGCGTCAGAAGAGGGATTCGCCGACAAGATGCTGGTGGACTTCGGCCACCAGGCAGGCTTGGAGATCGCCGTCTTCAGCACGGCTGGCCTCATGCTGGCGTCATCTGGCACCCGGGAGGCCTTCGGCCAGAAGGCGAACCAGACCGATGTTGCAAGGGCGCTCGCGGGTACCAGGAGCGAGGAGGTCCGGGTGCAAGCATCCACGGGGGAGCGTCATCTCCACGTGGCTGTCCCTGTACTCTCGGGCAACCAGGTGGTAGGAGCCGTCTATCTTATCGGCTCCTTGGAGGAGATATACGGTACCCTGGGGGATGTGCGTTCCATCCTGTTCTCCGCCACCGCCGTGGCCCTGGCGGTCACTGCCATCCTTGGCTTTGGCTTGGCGAGAACAATAACCAGGCCTATCAAGGAGGTCACCTCGAAGGCGGCCATGATGGCCTCTGGTGATTTTGAACAAGCCATTGAGGTGAGGTCCGAGGACGAGATAGGCCAGCTGGCCAGGATGTTCAACCACCTGGCCTTCAGGCTCAAGGAGACCCTCAGCGAGATATCGGGCGAGAAGGCGAAGCTGGAGGCAATACTCACCCACATGGCCGATGGTATCCTAGCCCTGGACCACGAGGGACGTGTACTCATTGCCAACCCGGCGGCTGCTCGAATGGTGGGAGTGCGTCCTGAGAAGACCGTGGGCAAGCCCGTGTCAGAGGTGCTCGGGGACATCCTCTCAGAGGATGCCCTCCGGGAGACACTCAAGGGATACCGGGGTATTTCCCAGGAAATAACCCTGAGGAGACCAGTCTACAGGGCGCTCAGGGCGCAGTTTGCCCCCTTGCGTAATGAGGACGGGCGCCTTGCCGGCACCGTGGTGGTGTTCCAGGACATCACCGACCAGGAGCGGCTTGAGTCCCTCAGGAAGGAGTTCGTGGCCAATGTGTCTCACGAGCTCCGGACACCCCTGACCACCATCAAGAGCTACGTGGAGACCCTCCTGGACGGTGCCATGGAGGACCGGGACCTGAGGCCCCACTTCCTCGAGGTTGTGGACGAGGAGACGGATCGGATGGTACGCCTGGTGAACAACCTCCTTGACCTGTCTACACTGGACTACGAGGGCGCCAACCTGGAGATGAAACCCTTCTCACTGGCAGGGGCCATTCGCGATGCCGTTGAGGCGCTGGCGGTTCAATCCAAGAAGCGTGGGATGGCAGTGAGCATAGAGGCGCCCCCCGGGCCCTTGACAGCCCTGGGAGACCGGGAGAGGATCCAGCAGGTGGTGATGAACCTCATCTCGAATGCCATAAAGTTCACGCCGGAGGGGGGAGATGTCAGGATCTCCATCCTCCAGGCAGACGGTTGGTACCGGGTGTCTGTGAAGGACAACGGCATCGGCATTCCCAAGGAGGAGATTCCCAGGATCTTCGACCGGTTCTACCGGGTCGACAAGGCAAGGTCACGACAGCTGGGAGGTACCGGGCTCGGGCTTAGCATCGCCCGGCAGATCGTTGAGGCCCACGGCGGCCAGGTAGAGATAAAGAGCGAAATGGGAGAGGGCACCATTGTGACCTTCACCCTTAGGGCGGATGCCGCGAGGTTGGTGGATTCCCATGAAGGAAAACCAGCTTGAGACTGCAAAAAGCGTGATCCTGGCAGTTCATGTGGTTGCAAGTGTTTTTCTCACAGGCTACATGTGGTTTGGTTTTCCGGGTCGTTATGTCTCCGGGGAGCCCACCTCGGGTATGGAAGTGGCTGTAAGGTCAGATGTTAACCCGGGGGACTTCCTCATGCCCTCAAGGATCGCCAGCCACCACGGCAATGGCGCCTTCTCACTCTTGTCCCGGGGGACACCCGGCTACGATGAGGCCTGGAACGAGGGCAGGCCCCTCACCTTTGTCATGGGAGAACTCGCTGGCACCGCCGGGGGTGATGAGGCCGACAGGGCTCGCCGCCAGGGCGTTGGGATAGAGTTCATGCTGGCGGTGGCGCTGCCCTTTTCCCAGTGGCTGGACTACATGGGCATTGAAGCCCCGGCGGGTTGGGATTTTCCCACATCCAGGTTCTTCCTGACAACCGCCGGCAACAGGGCCTTTGTGAGGACCTCGCCCGGGAGCTACAAAGTTATCAATCTCATGGTAGACGCGCAGGTGCTGAAGGAGGCCCTCACCCTGAGCCCCCCTGGCCCTGGGGATGGAGCGTGGCTCATGCCGGGAGAGGCAGCCGGGGTTGGGGTGTCCGACGGCGTGTTCTTGCCCGTGGCCTCACCCGAGGCTGCGGCGCTTAGCCTGGAGGCCGAGGCCGCCGACGTCCAGGCCATCCTGGCGGGGTTTTTTGTGGATCCCTCGGTGGTCCGGCGGATCGAGGAGAGGGACGGGGCCATCATATACACCGACGGCAGCATCGGTCTCAGGGTCTATCCCTGGGGCGGCCTGGAATACGCGACACCCTTCACCGACATTGGCCCCGAGTTCCCTAACCTGGCCGAGGCGCTGAGGAAGTCAGTGGATTTCGTTGCCCAGCATGGTTCCTGGCCGGAGAACCCCTTTCTCACCAGCTGGAGCCCAACGCTCCTGGGAGGGATGGCTGAGGGACTTAGCCTGCGGTTTTCCTACACCATTGACTCAAGGCCCGTCATTTCCAGCGGCTTTCCCCTGGAGGTATCCGTGGGTGGCCAGGAGGTGGCGGGGTACCGCAGGAATGTGCTGTGTCCCGTGGGTGAACAGCACCCCGCCGGCCGGGTCATCAGGCCACTTGACGCCATAAGGGCAGTAGTTGATGGGCAGGATGTGAGGCTGGAGGGAACCGTCACCGATGTCTACCTGGGATACTGGGTTAAGGCAGGGGAGGACCTGAAGGGGCTTGCAGTGCCAGTGTGGGTGGTTACCATGGAGGGGGAAAGGCCGGTGTTGGTAGACGCGCACACCGGTAGTATCGTTGACATCAGGGAGAGGTAGGGACCGCGCATGGACTGGTCGCGGGCCAAGACGTTACTGATCATAGCATACACGCTTTTCAATGTATTCTTGGGCTACCGGCTATTGTCGGATCCGGTGCGAGGCAGTATGACCCTGGTGACCCTGCAGCAAGTGGAGGCAGCCGCCCAGGATCTCGCCTCGCAGGGTGTGCTGCTGGCTGCTACGGTGCCCCGGAGGGCGCCAGCCATGTCACTGATCCTCCTGAGGCACCAGGAGATGACGGAGAGCCAAGCCCTGGCGTTGTTCTTTGAAGAGGAAGGAGAGGTTCGTCGCTCGGAGAAGGCTGATGGAAGGGTGGTGCTGGAGAACTCCCTGGAGAGCCTTACCAGGTATGAGAACGGCGTCCTCCTTTACTCCCGGAAGGTAAGGACTCAGGACGCCACCCAGGTTGCCCAGGCCTTGGCCCGCGAGCAGGCCCAGGAGTTCTGGAGCCAGAGGGGAGGGCTCCCTCCCGGTGCCCGGCCTGACTACGTGGCGTACGACGAGAAGTCAGACAGGCACATAGTCCAGTACTACCAGGAGTACCAGGGATATCCCATTTACGGCGGGCAAATCTCAGTTGTGGTTGGGCCTGGTGGGGTTGAGGCTGTGCTGTTTGTGTGGTTCTCCCCGGCAGGTCCCAGCGGGAAGCCCAAACAGGTGCTGGCCGCCACGGATGCCTTGTTGAAGTGCCTGGAGGCCTTGGGGCGGGACACAACAGTAGAGGCCGTGACCTTGGGCTACTACAGCGAAGCCTACAACGCCACCCAGTGGGAGGCCCCGCCGGTGTGGCGAATCAGGACCCGGACCGGTGATACCCTTTATGTAAATGCCTACACTGGTGACCTGGAGGGTCCCGTGTCCATTGTTCCCTAGAGAGGGCGATGTGATTTGAGCGACAAATTCGTGGTCCAAGGAGGAAGAAGACTCCACGGGAGGGTGCTTGTGTCAGGCTCCAAGAACTCATCGGTGGCAAGCCTCCCTGCGGCCCTCCTGGCCTCTGATACCAGCACGCTGGAGAATGTTCCCGCCATAAAGGACGTAACCATCTTCGCCGATATCCTCCAGTCCCTGGGAGCCCAGATAGAGTTCAATGAGGGGTCGAAGGTAATCATTAACCCCAACGGGTTCAAGGCCTGGGAGGCCCCATACGAGCTGGTCCGTCGCCTTAGGGCTTCCTACTACCTCCTAGGGGTCCTCCTGGCCAAGTTCGGCAGGGCGGAGGTGGCCATGCCCGGGGGCTGTGATATCGGGCTCAGGCCCATAGACCAGCATATCAAGGGGTTTCGAGCCCTGGGGGCCGAGGTTGTGCTTGAACACGGGATCGTGAAGATCCACGCCCCATGCCTCACGGGAGCCTCCATCTACCTGGATGTGGTCAGCGTGGGCGCCACCGTCAACATCATGCTGGCAGCCACCCTGGCACATGGTACCACCATCATTGAGAACGCCGCCAAGGAACCCCACATTGTGGACCTGGCCAACTACCTAAACGCCATGGGAGCCCGGGTCCAGGGTGCGGGTACCGATATCATAAGGATCAAGGGCGTCCAGGAGCTCCGGGGCACCCATCACCCTGTCATTCCCGATGAGATTGAGGCTGGTACCATCCTCCTGGCAGGGGTTGCCACCCGGGGGGACGTCACGGTGGAGAACGTCATACCAAAGCACCTGGAATCCATCTTGGCGAAACTATCGGAGATGGGGGCCGCCGTGGAGGACCTGGGGGATTCCGTCAGGGTGATTGCGGACGAGAAGCCCAGGGCCGTGAACGCAAAGACACTGCCCTATCCGGGCTTCCCCACCGACCTGCAGCAACCCTTGGTGGCGGTCATGGCCAAGGCCGACGGGGTCAGCATGATCCAGGAAACCATGTACGATAATCGTTTTAGTTATGCCAATGAGTTGATTCGCATGGGCGCCAGCGTTAAAGTAGATGGCAGGACAGCGATTGTGGAGGGGGTTGACATCCTCTATGGTGCGCCAGTGACCGCTAACGACCTGAGGGGAGGAGCCGCCCTCCTCATTGCGAGCCTGAGCGCCCAGGGGGACACCGAAATCTATGGGATAAAGCACATAGACAGGGGATATGAAGGCCTGGAAAGCAAACTCACGGCCCTAGGGGCCAAGGTCCAGCGAGTCGCTGAGTGAAGGGGGTTATGCCTGTGAGTCATCACTGTGGACCGCCCAGACGGTCATCCTTGTGGAGTTACTTCATGGTGGCATTGCTGGGGGCTGTGCTAGGCTCGCTACTGGTGACCTTCGTGCTGCCATCCTACTTCCCCGCAGCCTTCAGCCTGGAGGGACCCGGCGAGACCAAGGTGGAACCCCCTCTTAGCCTTAACCAGGGTGGGGATGAACCCCAGCCGGCTCCTGGTGCCACGCCCCCATCGGTACTGGCCGTGGAGAAGGCGGCCCATTCTGTGGTAGGAATAATCAACAAGGCCCAGGTCTACAACTACTTTTCTGGGAGGAGCCAGATAATAGAACAGGGCTCGGGTTCCGGGGTCATCCTGGATGGCAACGGCCACATCGTCACTAACCACCATGTTGTGGATGGGGCTGCCGAGCTGGTGGTGGTGCTGCCGGGCGGTGAGGACCTTCCCGCACAGGTAGTGGGGGTGGACCCTGCCACTGACCTTGCGGTGGTGAAGGTGGACCAGCCAGGGCTGCGCTCTGCTGAGTTCGGTGATTCTGGCAAGCTCAGGGTGGGCGAACCGGTGCTGGCAATAGGGAACCCTGTGGACATGGAGTTCCAGCGCTCGGTGACCGCCGGGGTCGTCAGCGGGCTCAACCGCAAGATCCAGTACGGTGAGAGGACGTTTCTGCTCATCCAGACCGATGCCGTGATTAACCCAGGGAACAGCGGAGGGCCCCTGGTGAACATGGACGGTCAGGTGATAGGCATAAACACCCTCAAGCTAGACCTGCCCAGGGTTGAAGGGATGGGGTTCTCCATCCCCTCCAACACAGTGCGGCGCGTGGCTGACGAGCTCATACAGCATGGCAGGGTTATAAGGCCGTGGCTCGGAGTTGGGGTTGTGACCAGGGAAACCGCGGAGGTGTACGGGATCCAGTTTGACCGGGGACTGTATGTGGGCCAGGTGGCGCCTGGAGGGCCTGCGGCTAGTGCAGGCATGAAGGAGGGCGACGTGATCCTCTCAGTCCAGGGTCGCCGCACAGACAGCCTGGAAGAGTTGCGCGCGGTAATCGAAACCCACAAGGTTGGTGACGTGGTAGAGGTCAGGGTGCGCCGGGACGGCCAGGAGACGGTCCTCTCGGTCAGGCTGGGAGAAATGCCGGTGAGTTAAGGAGTCCATTCATGCAGATACGAGTGTTACTGGTGGGCAAGATGAGGGAACGCTTCCTTTCGGAGGGGGTTAGGGAGTACTCTTCTCGTCTTGCTCCCTACTGTTCCCTAACGATGGTGGAGATACCGGACGTCCCGGTGCCCCCTGATGCGAGACCAGCCATGGAAGGCATGGCTGTGGCGGACGAGGGCAAGGCCATCCAGGCGCGGCTGAACCGGGAAGAGTACGTCATAGCCCTGGACGAAGGCGGCGTCTGCATGTCATCGACGGAGTTCTCGCGCCTCCTGGCAGACCTAGGCCTTTTCGGCAAGAGCAAGGTGGCCTTCGTCGTGGGTGGGCACTCAGGCCTGTCGCCTGAGGTGAAGAAGCGGGCGGACGTGGTTCTCAGCCTCTCCCGGATGACCTTTCCCCACCAGATGGTGCCCCTCATTCTCCTGGAGCAGGTATACAGGGCAATGAAGATAGCCCGGAACGAACCCTACCACCGTTAAGGGGCGGGCTCCGCAGCATCTTCCTCCTCCCCGGTCTCGGCTTCCGGCGGGATCCCCTGGGCTTCCGGAGGTTGCTCTTCTGGAGCCACCAGCCCTGGCTCGGGTTCACCGGGCTCTTCCACGCCCGCCTCCAGTGTGATGGGGTGGGGCCCTGGGCAGTACTCCCTGGGGGCCGTGCCCTCAGCGAAGTACTCCGTGTAGGGACGAGGGCAGGCGGGTGTCACCAGGCGCCCAGTATCCGCGCAGATCTCCCTGGAGACGATGCCTGAAGGCGCGGGGAAGTCCCTAGGGGGGCGGCCCACCAGCGCATTTCTCATGAACGCCTCCCATATGGGCCCTGCCAGGGTTCCCCCGCCTCCCTCCAGGGAACGGGAGGGGTCATCATCACCCACGTACACCGCGGTCACCAGGTCTGGCGTGTATCCCACGAACCACGCGTCCTTCAATTCGCTGCTAGTCCCCGTCTTGCCTGAGGCCGGCCGGTCCAGGCTGATATGGGCTCCTGTGCCTCCTGGATCGAACACACTCTTTAGGAGGGAGGTAACCAGGAAGGCGACCCTCTCGTCGATGGCCCCCTCCCTGGTTGGGTTTCCAAGGTGAAGCACCCTCCCCTGGAGGTCCTCTACACTCAAGATGGCCAAGGGCCTGACCATGTCGCCCCCGTTGGCCAGGGGGCAGTAAGCGGCCGCTAGCTCCAGGGGGGTCACAGAGGAGGTCCCCAGGGCCAGGGAGAGGTCAGCCTCAAGGGGGCTCCTGACCCCCATTCTCCGGGCGTAGTGAATGACTGCCCTGGTCCCCACTGTGTCTGCCCACTTCACAGCCGCCACATTGTCGGATATGCGCAGGGCCTCCCTCATGGCCATAGCTCTGTAGTGATACTTGTCTTCCCCGTAGTCCCCGGGAGCCCATTCCTCCCCAGGCACCGGGCCGGTGAATGTGACGGGCTCACACCGCTGCAGGTGAGCCGGGGAAAATCCCATGTCTAGCGCGGCAACATACACGAAGGGCTTGAAGGCGGAACCCGGCTGGCGCCTGGCCCTCCAGGCCCTGTTCCATGTGGACTGGGAGTATTCACGGCCTCCCACCAGGGCCCTTATGTGCCCGTTGCTGGGGTCAATGGCCACCAGTGCGCCCTGGGGCTGCTCCACTCCGCCCTGCCCCAGGGTGCCCGGCGGTAAGCCAGCGGTCACTGCGTTCTGGGCTGCCAGCTGCATGTCCAGGTCCATGGTGGTCCTGATGACATAGCCCCCTCGCCAGATGTCCGCCTCCGAGATGTCCGGAAGTGCCTCTGCCAGGGAATGTATCACGTACTCAACGAAGTAGGGTGCCATGTTCTGGTCCTGCCGCAGGCCTGACAAGCGGATAGGCTCCTTTAGGGCCTCGCCAGCGGCTTGGGCTCCCACGAAACCCAGCCGTACCATGCTCTCAAGTACTTGCCGCCTGCGAGCCACGGCCACCTCGAGGTTCCGGTAGGGGCTCAGGTTCTCCGGACTCCTTACCATACCGGCAAGGAGCGCCGACTCGGCCAAGGTGAGATCCCACACATCCTTGCCGAAGTAGGTTTGGGATGCGACCTGTGCACCGTAAGCGCCATGGCCCCAGTAGATCTGGTTGATGTACAGCTCCAGGATGCGCTGCTTGTCATAGGACCTCTCGAGCCTCACCGTGACAAGAGCCTCCTGGAGCTTCCTGGCCACTGTTCGCTCTGGTGAAAGGAAGAGATTCTTGGCCAGTTGCTGGGTGATGGTGCTGCCGCCTTCCACGATCCGTCCTGCCTGCAGGTTCCTTACCATGGCGCGCCCCAGGGCGACGGGGTCAAGCCCAGCGTGGCCGAAGAACCGCTCGTCTTCCGCGGCGACGATGGCGTTCCTGAAGTGATGGGGGATGTCCTCCAAGGCCACCTCCACCCTATTTTCGGTGAAGAGCCGGGCAGCCACACGGTTTCTTATGTCCAGGATGGTGGTGGCGCTGGGGACCTCGGGGGTCTCCAGGGGCATGGCTATGGCTAGCACGAAAAACCCCACCAGGGCAGCCACAGAGGCTAGCGCGACAGCGGCCACCACCCGTGGCCACCGGGGACGGGAACGGGGCACCTTCTTCCTGTCCCTCCTGGAGGGGTGGCGACCGTTGCCAGGGATTCTGTCTGCCACCGAGCCGTACCTCCGTTCCCGGGGCGTGCCCGGGTGGGCTTGAGTTCCCGGCGTTCGCCGGTGACCAGGCCAGGGGTTGTGATGGAGATCACTGGGAGCAGCCCCTGCCGTCGACCCTGGGGGAGAAAGGCCAAGCCCAGCAAGGTCCAGCCTTAACCTGGGGAGTTGGCATGGGCGTCTCCTTCTGTTATAATCTCCAGTGTAATTCGGGCATTATGCACCCTGGGACGGCCTGCGTCCCGGCCTGAAGAGGGGAGGCTCGCCATGCCTGGAGTGATAGAGAGGGTTCGCCTGGCCATCCTGGCCGAGCTGGAGAGGGCGGTTAGGAGAGCGGTTTCCGAGGACCTGGCGGTGGAGGTCATCCTGGAGGTCCCTCGCGAGAAGGAACATGGCGACTTTGCGTCGCCCGTGGCGCTGAATCTGGCCAGCGAGATCAAGACCAACCCGCGGAGACTGGCCCAATCCATTGCCAGGGCTTTTGATCCCTCCGGGACCCTGGTCCAGCGGCTGGAAGTGGCGGGACCCGGGTTCATCAACTTTTTCCTTGACCCCTCGTGGCTACACGAAGCGGTAAGAGACGCCATCGGACAGGGGGATGACTACGGCCGCTCGGACCACGGCGGAAAGACTAAGGTGCAGATTGAGTTTGTCAGTGCCAATCCCACTGGTCCCATGGTGGTGGTACAGGCACGATCCGGGGCAGTCGGGGACACCCTGGCCAGCCTGATGGACTGGGCAGGGTATGATGTGGCTCGGGAGTTCTACATAAACGACGCGGGCAACCAGGTCGAGAACCTGGGCAGATCGATCTACGCCCGGTACAGGCAGGCCCTGGGACTCCCAGGAGAGATCCCCGATGGGGGCTACCCCGGGCAATACCTGGTGGAGATGGGTGAGGAGCTGGCCAGGGAGAAGGGAGACAGCCTGCTAGAGGTGGGCGAGGCCGGGGCCCTCTCCTACCTGACGCAGTACGTAGTGGACCGCATGGTCAAGAGCCACCAGGAGAGCCTGCGACGCTACGGCGTGGAGTTTGACGTGTGGTTCAGCGAGAAGTCCCTTCACGAATCTGGGGCTGTGCAGGCCACCATCGATTTCCTGACCCAGAGAGGCCACACTTACGTGCAAGAGGGTGCCATCTGGCTCAGGACCGTATCCTTCGGTGATGACAAGGATCGGGTTCTCCTTAAGCAAGATGGCCAAGCCACCTACTTTGCCCCGGATATAGCCTATCACCTCAACAAGTTCCAGAGGGGGTTCAAGAAGGTTATCAATCTATGGGGGCCAGATCACCACGGTTACGTAGCCCGGATGAAAGCGGCGGTACAAGCCTTGGGCTACCCCGAGGACTCCCTGGAGGTCCTCATCGTACAGGTGGTTCGCCTGATCAAGAGCGGTGACGCGGTTAGGATGTCAAAGCGCGCCGGGGAGTTCTTTGCCATGGACGACCTCCTGGATGAGGTGGGAAGGGATGCCGCCCGGTTCTTCTTTCTCATGAGGGCGCCCAATGCCCAGCTGGACTTCGACTTGGACCTCGCTAGGCTCCAGTCCAACGAGAACCCCGTGTACTACGTGCAGTATGCCTATGCGCGCATGAGTGCCATATTCCGCCAGATGACGGAACAAGGAGTGAATATTCCCAAGGAGGCTGACCTGAGTCTCCTGCAGGACGAGTCAGAGCTGGACCTCATGAAGAAGATCGCGGACCTGCCGGAAGAGATCGCTGGGGCCGCCCTGGCCATGGAACCGCACAGGATAACCCGCTACGCCTCGGATTTGGCCACATTGTTCCACGCGTTCTACACGCGCTGCAGGGTACTGGGGGATGACCCCGAGATCACCAAGGCACGGTTGCAGCTGACCGAGGCTGCAAGGATAACCTTACGAAACATCCTGTGCATCCTGGGTGTGTCCGCGCCTGAGAGGATGTAGATCCTTTTCTGTTGATAACTGGCAGTGTTCAAGATAAAATTACTTTGTGGAATTCGGCCGCGGGAGGGCTTGGTGAATGACGGAGAACCTCAAAGCCCCAGATGGTGGACCCGTTGTCTCGGGGGCTGACATGGCCTACGCCATCCTCAAGAGGGAAGGCAGGCCGGTGCACTATTCCGAGATCATGAAGGAGATTGTTGGCGACGGGATCTCGGATCCTGCGGCGAGAGCCAGGGAGATGGCGAGGATCTACACGGAGATTAACCTGGACCACCGCCTGTGTTACACAGGGAACGGCCTCTGGAGTCTCAAGGATCGGGCGGCCAAGACAACAACCGCCCGGGTCTCTCCTGCCCGCGCCATCATCAAACCCCGGAGAGACAACCGCCTGAGACGGGAGGAGCCCGACGACACAGAGGATGAGCTCCAGGTAGAACCCGAAGAAGACGAGGAGGAGGAGGACCTCGAGGAGGAAGAGGAGGCCTGGGACACCCTGGAGTCCGAGGACTAGGTCGCCGGAGGGGGGAGCCCCTTGAAGATCCGCTGGCTGGGTCATTCCTGTTTCCTTGTGACCAGCCCTGATGGGACCAGGGTCCTCATGGACCCTTTCGAGGAGACCACTGGCTACATGCCACCCGCCGTGGAAGCAGATTGCGTCACAGTAAGCCACGATCACTTCGACCACTCTTGCACCAGAGTGGTGTTAGGCAACCCCCAAGTACTGGACAAGCCTGGCCGATACCAAGTGGGTTCCCTTGTCATTACAGGGACGGGCACCTATCACGATGATGTTGGGGGCCAGAGAAGAGGCCCCAACATCGTTTTTTCGTTTGAGACAGGGGGCATCCGCCTGTGCCACCTGGGAGACCTCGGCCACATGCTCGATGGCTTCCAGCGCAATGAGATTGGCCGGGCGGACATCCTTCTTGTGCCCGTGGGGGGCCGGTTCACCCTGGATGCCTCCATGGCCGCCCAGACCGTTGCCATGCTGGGTCCCAGGATCGTCATACCCATGCACTACAAGACTGAGGCGCTGGCCATCCCCCTGGATCCTGTTGATGCCTTCGTGGAGAAGATGGGAGGGGCGGAGTATCCGGGAAACACCACCCTGGAGGTGTACAGGGAGGACCTCCGGGGTGAAAGAAAGGTATACGTCTTGGACTACGAGTAGGGAATAGGAAGCGAGTCAGGATTTCGCAAACGCCAGGAGGGGTTCTGTTGGCCAAGTACATCTTCGTCACAGGTGGAGTCGTGTCGTCCCTTGGGAAGGGAATTACCGCCGCATCCATTGGCAGGCTTCTCAAGAGCCGCGGCCTTCACGTCACCATAGTCAAGTTCGATCCCTACATCAACGTGGACCCCGGGACCATGAGCCCGCTCCAGCATGGAGAGGTGTACGTGACCGACGACGGTGCCGAGACCGACCTTGACCTCGGGCACTACGAGCGCTTCATTGACCAGAACCTATCCAGGATCAACAACGTCACGACAGGCCAGATATACAACGCCGTCATCAGCAAGGAAAGACGAGGAGACTATCTTGGTGGAACCGTCCAGGTCATTCCCCACATCACCAACGAGATCAAGGAAAGGATCCGGCAGGTAGCTGATGACAGCGGGGCCGATGTGGTCATAGCGGAGATCGGGGGGACCGTCGGCGACATAGAAGGCCTGCCCTTCCTGGAAGCGATCCGGCAGTTCAAAGGGGATATTGGGCGTGAGGATGTAGCCTATTTACATGTGACCCTGGTTCCCTTCCTGGAGGCTTCGGGCGAGCAGAAGACCAAACCAACCCAGCACAGCGTGAAGGAACTGAGGAGCATCGGAATCCAGCCGGACTTCATCGTGTGCCGTTCGGAAAGGCCCCTCTCCAGGGACATGCGGGATAAGATAGCTCTGTTTTGTGATACGGAGAAGGACGCTGTCATCCAAAACCTTGACTCGGATACCATCTACGATGTTCCCCTGCGGCTTGAAGAGGAGGGGCTTGGGGACCTCCTGGTCAAGAGGCTGGGGCTCCAGTGCGGGCCGCCGGACCTCCGGGACTGGGAGTTCACTGTGAACCGGCTGCGTAACCCCAAGCGCAGTGTGAAAGTGGCCATTGTGGGTAAGTACGTGGCGCTTCACGATGCGTATCTCAGCATAGCCGAGGCCTTGTGTCATGGCAGCATAGCCAACGAGGCGTCCCTTGAACTGGACTGGATTGCCTCAGAGCGCCTGGAAGGGGAAGACCCTGAGCGGGTCTTGGGGGAGGCCGGCGGCATCCTGGTACCAGGGGCATTTGGGTATCGCGGTATAGAAGGCAAGATCCGGGCCATCACATACGCAAGGGAAAATGGGGTTCCCTTTTTCGGCATATGCATGGGGCTACAGTGCGCGGTGATGGAGTTTGCCCGGAATGTCCTTGGCTGGGAGGGCGCCTCCAGCACGGAATTGCACCCCAACACGCCCTACCCTGTGATTGACCTCATGCCGAGCCAGAGGGCCGTAAGAGACATGGGAGGCACCATGCGACTGGGGGCTTATCCCTGCAGGCTCAGGAGGGGTTCCCTAGCGTATCAGGCCTATGGCGAGGTCACCGTGAAGGAGAGACACCGGCACCGCTATGAGGTGAACAACGACTACCGCGATGACATGGCCCGGGAGGGTTTCCGCTACGTGGGGGTCTGGCCTGAGGGAGACCTCGTGGAGATAATGGAGCTGGATGGACACCCGTGGTTTCTGGGTACCCAGTTCCACCCTGAGCTCAAGTCCAGGCCTAACCGGCCACACCCCCTCTTTAGGGACTTCATAGAGAAGTCCCTGGAATGCCATAGGTGAGGATGACAGGTGGCGCGCAGGATCCGGGGCAGCGTGGTATCCATGAGGACAGGCCAGATCTGCAGCCCCGGAGTGCAGGGTCTTCTCCGCTGGTTCTTGGTGCCCGTTTCATTCTAGCCAGCGGAGCTCGCTCTTCAGGGTCTTGTAGAACTACCGGATCCTCTTGTTCATACCATGAGGTTGACCTTCCTAATCTGCTCGGCTCTGCCCGGTCGGGATTCTCCCCCTGGTGCCGCCATGAAGGTGAACGGCTCGAGAGAAGGTCTCCTCTGCCGCTGCGTAGTCTCAAGCCTTCAGTGTCTCCCATACAAGCGGCTCAGCTCCGTGATCTTCCGGATCTCTTGATCTTCGCGGTTCACGTCAGACACCCTGGCTGGGAGGGTTAGCCAGAATGTTTCTCACTGGCGGGATCCCGTCCCTCCGAGCGCGGGCATTGCGTTCGGGATGGAGGGCTTACCGCCGTCCTGAAGGGGATGGGCCTTTCGGGATGGAACTAGGGGGAAGCCGGGCATTTGAAAGGAGTGGATCCCAGTGTCCGAATGCTCTGGCACAACCCTTGAAGAACGGTTGCTGGCCAGGCTGAAGCTGCTGGCAGAGACTGACGGGTTTTCCGGTCATGAGCAGGCAATTACCAGCCTCATGCAGACAGTACTGGAGCCCTGGGCCGACCGGGTATGGGCCGATGGTGCCGGGAATCTCTACGCCTCCAGGGAGGGGTTGCCGGGCGGGCCCAAGCTAATGATTGCCGCGCATGGTGACGAGGTGGGTGGGCTGGTTAAGAGCGTTGAGCCATCGGGTTTTCTTCGTTTCCACACTGTGGGGTTGAGGGCCTGGATCCTGCAGGCCAGGAAGGTAAGGGTGTCCGGGCACTTGGGAGTCATCGGCGTCAGACCCGGGCATTTCCCCGGGAAGGGAGAGCTTCCCAGGGCTGAGGACCTCTACATAGATGTAGGCGCTTCCAGCGCGGATGAGGTCAGGTCCATGGGGATCGGGATAGGAAGCCCGGTAACAGCCAAGAGCGAGATTGAGATGCTCTCACCCTACCGCGTGGTGGGCAAGGCCATTGACAACCGGGTGGGCTGTGCCGTGCTGGCGGAGGTGTTCTCCCAGATCAGGGACGTGCCCTTCCGGGGAACCGTGGTAGGGATCATTACCACCAGGGAAGAGGTGGACTTCGGAGGTGCCAAGATGGCCGCATTCCAGGTGGACCCGGGTCTGGCCATAGCCCTGGACACCATGCCTTGCGGGGATACCCCGGACGTCAGTTTCTACCAGGAACTCCCGGTGGCCATCGGCGAGGGGCCTGTCATCCAGCTAATGACTCAGGAAGGTGATGTGGCCTTCATCGCCAACCCGGGGGTCAGGGAGGCCCTGGAGAGTGTTGCCAAGAGCGAGGGCATTCCCTGCCAGCTGGCTGTGGTGCCCGTGACCAATACCGATGCCTCAGCGATAGGCCTGTCCCGGGCAGGGATCCCCACGGGTGTGGTGTCCATACCCCGGCGGTACTCGCATTCCCCTGTGGAGGTATGTGATTTGAGGGACGCGGCGGGCGCGGTGAACCTCCTAGTGGGTTTCGTGAGGGGAATGGGGTTGACAGGAGCCGGGAAAAAGGAAAATAGCAGGAGCCACCAGGGTTAAAGCTCTCGCCACCAGATAAGGCTCGGGGGGGCTTGTCCCTTTCCCGGCCTGGCAGTGCCCTTCTCCCACCCGGGCAGCGGGCTCCCCGCTTTCAACGTCTATCCCAGTATCTCCGCGACAACCCTGGCAAGGAGGCTGCGGGCAAGCACCGTGGGCAGACCGGAAACCTCCCTCACAACCTTCTTCATGGCAAGGGTATACCCCATGCAATCCATGACCAGGATCCCGGCTCCCTGGTTCTTCAAGGACTCAACTGCCCGGACCATGGTCTCCTGGGTATCAGAATAGGGGTTCGCCGCTTCAACCACAACCTTGCCGGGCTGGCCTGCCCACTTCACCTTAGCCTGCTCAACCTGGGCCGGGGCAGGTGTCAGGATCCCCACAGTGCGGTTGCCCGCCAGGGCCTCAACGGTGTTGTGAAGAACCTCATCGGGCTTGACAAGAAGGGTCTGGGTTTCAAGCGCCGCGAAGTCCCCTGTGCAAAGAAGGAGTATGCAATCAGTCCCGGCAGCGTCCATCTCCCGTATTGCCTTGACCACCAAGGGCTCAACGAAGCGCCGGGCTATCCGGACCGAGGAGCCATCAGCCAGCCTGGTAACCAGCACGTAGTCATCCGGGGTTGGGGCCATGGAGGCTATCTCTTCCTTGCCGAGTCCATCCAGGGCACCCCTCTCCATGACCTGGACGACCTGCCCCCAAATGCCACGTAGTTCCGGCACAATGTCTGGACGGGGCGATTGCCCAATGGTTATCAACGCTAACTTCACGGGCCTAACCTCCTTACATAACAGCAACTCCTGTGGCGGGCGCAGCTAGGGCCTGCCCCCGCGCACTCCGGCAGCGAGGCCTCCTCCCCCGAGTGGCCTGAGCCCTTGATCCTCCAGACCTCTTCCCAAACGCCCTCCACGAGGGTGTCTGTCTCCCCTGACACAACGAAGGTTGTTGAGCCTTCTGCCCCATCCATGCCTCCCCGGCCTATCACGGAGACTGCCGGTTCCTCACCGAGAGACCTGCCCAGTATGGTCAGGGCCTCCATCTCCGTGACGAGGCGACCGTAGATGGGTATGAGGCCTACTGCCATCCCCATACTCCTCTTCATTCGCGTTCGTCCTGCCGCAAGCACTGCCTTGCCCACGCTCACCGGGGACATCTTCTCCAAGCCCGCCGCTATGAAGAGGTGTGCCCCCTGAGCCATCAGGCCGGAGATCACTTGACCTGGCGCACCGCCCAGCTCGGCGCCGGCCATCATAGCCGCATTCCCTTGGGCATCAATGATATTCGCCCCCATCACAGACACGTCCCCAGGTCCCATGGACCTCACCGTACTTGCCATTGCCTCCAGGTCCATCAAGGGCTGAGGGCGGCCATGATCCAGGAGCACAACATGGGGGGCGCGGGATTCATCCCGCGCCGCCCGCGTTCCCGTGGCACTTATGCGGCCGGAGATCCTCAGGGGCACACCGCATAGTTCCTCGCAGAGCGCGGACACCGTTGTCCCCCCTTTGAGGAGTATCAAGCCATGTACGAGAGCCTCCTGGATCTCGGGGACAAGGCTCAGCGCCTTGGCGATGAGTCTCTTCCCCTCAGGCACGGTCAGCGTGATCTGGATTGACTGTCTCAACTCGTACCCTTCCTCCCGAGCGTCTGCAGGTGGGTCATCTCACCATACAATTCGACCATGCGGCTGAATTCCTCGGGATCGTACACGTGAAGGCTCTTCGAGGTAAACCCCTTTGCCGCCTCTATGACGAAGCGCACTGCCATCTCAATGTCCACTGGGTGAGAGGCACCGCTGGCACAGCCAGGCACGGGCACCTCAGCCGTGAGGGCGACTCCCACTACCGGAGATGGCGTGGCACACGAGGGCTGGAGTATGCTGTTGAGGTGAAATACCCCATTGCCGTAAGGGGTTATGTCCTGCATAGTTATGGGCAGGACCTGCGCGGGCCTTCCCGTGACTATCTCCATGGCATCCAGGAGGTCATCAGAGACCTTGAGTATGTAGCCTTCCTTCACCGTCGGGGAGATGGCAAACCCCCTCTGGTTGATTATCCTGTTGCCACGGCTGGTATCCACCGAGAGGATGCAGTCCATTTCGGGTAGCACCTCGTGCTCGTTCATGGTGGCGAGGTCAACGGGGGAATCCATGAATGGAACCGGGTGGTGGGGCCTCACCGGCGCGCAAGGGCATATGTGAGTTGTTACAATGACGTCACCCTCAAGGACATCACCGCGGGCAGCCATCTGTCCCAGCTTGAAGGCGGCGGACACTGCAGTTATGGCACCGTCGCCGTCCGAAACCAGGCCTATCCTCTCAGGCCTCGCCCCGATGCCGCCAAGCCTGCCGATCAGGCCAAAGGTGGGGGCATCCCCACCCCGGGTCTTTCCCCTGCGCCCCGGGAAACGGAAGCACACGAAGTCTGTCTTGCCCTTCTCCGTTGATACCTCCCGTGTCAACAGTTCGCCCTTGAATTCCCTGTGAGCCAGAGCCTCTTTGATGTAGGGACCACCAGCCTTAGGATGGTCCAGCAGGTCCAGGACGTCTGTGACATGCCTCAAAGCCATTCGCGTCACCTCCAAGGATCAGAACACGTACTCTACCATGGGCTTGCCCACAGCAGCCTCAGCCATGGCGAAGAGACCAGGGTCTCGCATCCCCCCGCCCAGGAAGAGGTTCTCCCTTCTTGACATGACCAGTATCACCCTTCTCCCCAGGCTCAGGTCAGCGGTGGCCAGGGGGAGCCCCGAACCTGCGTCAAGTGTCATGATCAGGTCGGGGAATGTGGCGACCCTCTCATTCTCCGTGTCCAGGGTCATGTACTCATTCCAGAATGTCAGGTGATGCCCGGTGGAAAGACGTACAGAGCCCAAATCGAAGCCACCCTCGGTCATCAGGGAGAAGTCTTCGATGATCCCTGTGGCTAGCACGCTCCCTCCCAGCGTCTCCATGGCCTTGGCCGCCATCCTATCCGGGTCTCCCTCGTTCTCCACCAGGGCCTTGCCCACCTTCATGGCCTGGGTAATGGCACCGGGGGCGGCATTCTCCTGGACATACTCCAGGCTAACGGGGTTCCTGGCCACAGCCACTATTCCCCCGGCCTGGACGGAGATCTGGCGTATGACGGCGGCAACCTGGGATAGGCTACCCGTGACCGTTGTCTCCAAGTATCTTCCCTTCTTGGGGTCTCCTCCACTGGCACACTGAACGGATACGAAGTGCTCCAACCTGTGAAGGCCCATGGAACCCATGAGACCGGTGGGATGGGCCCTGCCGTTACAGGGGGCGTCCACCACAGGTACATTCAGGGTAGCTGCCTGCAGCCAGCCATTGACCGTGGCGAATCCGCCGTTCTCGTTGGTGATGAGGCCCCCTACACGAATACCCTCATGCCTGCACAGAAGATCCACAGCCCTCACGTAGTGCCTGGGAGTGACGTAGCGGTCCTGGGCCGCAGGGGCTCCCACGGCTCCTACCGTGACGATGACGGCATCGCCCGGGAGTTCATCCGGTTGGACCAGGCACACCCTGTCCATGGCCACTGCCAGGTTTCCGAAGGCTAGGCCCAGATCCATGGACCCGCCCCCACCGCCGCCCAGCAACGCCCCTCCAAGTACAGCCATCTTCACCGAACCTGCGGCAAGGTGTATCATGCCTTCCCCCCCAGTCCCCTCGTTACCACAGCGGAATAGGCTGCCAAGGCTGCTGCCAGCACCGGGTCCACCACTGGAGCATCAATCCTCTTGGCAAGGTGGGACGCGGCGCCGCAAGTGGTCATGCCTGTGCAGGCAAGGGCGATGGAGCGTGCCCCTCCCTCCACTAGCCCGCGAGCGGCCCTTTCGACCTCCTCTAGGGCGCCGCCAGCCTGGAGGTCCAAGGTGGTCTTTACCTTTTCCGGCCGCGCGACCCCGGCCAGGTTCTGGCCCAGGACCCTGGCCATGGCCTCCGGGGCCTCCCCGGTTATACCCAGTACGCCCACAGGGCCCCCCAGGGCCAAGGCGACGGAGGCCCCTGCCGAGCCAGCCCCAATCACGGGAATGGACACTTGGCGCCGGAGAGCCTGCACCCCTGGGTCGGCTGCACAGCTTACAATAAGGGCCATGACCCCCTCATCCCGCAGGTCCTTCCCTGCCTGCAAGATCTTGGGGATGGCCTCTCGCTCGGTGCAAGCATCATATATGCCGCAGGGCTGATCAGGTATGCACCTTGAGATGACCCTCAGCTGGGGTAGGTACTCCTGGATGATGGCGCCGTGAAGGTTGAGGGCCTCCTCGTCATCCACTGTCAGCACACGTATGAGCCCTACGTTGTACATGTGGGTATCCTCCCGTTATGGAGGGGAAGGCCAAGGCGCCGCTGCCATGGCCTTCCCCGGTTCTGTTCAGGCGAAGAATGTCCGGATTATGGAATTCACGAAACCGTAGATCCCGTCCCCTGCTATGAGGCCAGCCTCCCTGACCTTCATTGGCTCCTCGCCAATAATCCTCCTGGCTATGACAGCGGCTATGAGGCCCCAGCCATATATGGGGCTCATGATGAGGAGCCCAGTGGCAAACAGGACGCCCATTGCCCTGCCTGGACCGCCAATTACCTGTATGGCGGCGCCGGGGATGCTCCAGAGGATTAGCTGGCGGACAATCCCCGGATCCGCCCCTGCGTTAATGGTGGCCGCAAAGACCCGGCTCACCGGGGGAAGCAGGTCCAGCTTGAAGTGCATCCCGGCGAACAGGCCTACCATCACCAGGCCCATGATCCCGCCCACGGCTTCAGCAATGAACTGCTGCTTCCTGCCGTCCTTCTCGTAGGCCATGTCCTGGCCCCTGCCCCTGATTAGCCAGCCCGTCTTCAGGTCATACCCGAAGTCGGCGAAGAGGGGGCCCGTGGATGCCGTGTACCCGGTCAGGAGTGCCAGGGGTACCGCGGGGATACCCAGGAACATACCTATGGTAAGGAAGATTATCGTCACCGCGAAGGCTGGGAACCAACCCGAGTGCATGGCGCAAAGACCCACAATGATGGTGGACGCGGCTGCGGCGAAACCGGCAAACAGCGTGAATACGATTATCTGGCCTAGGCTCATCTGCCACAGCGCCCCTGCAATCAGTGCCATCACCAAGGCGCCTACGGAAAAGAGCGCGAAGTGAATCACTATCTTCTTGGGGATGCCTTCGTTAGCCTCGGTTTGAGCAGTTTCCTTCTCCTCCTGTTTCCTTGAGATGATCAGGAAGGCCTGGACGAGCTGGACCAGACCAGCGCCAATCATCATCCCGTGGGGAACATAGGTCTCCCCCAGGTTGACGCCGAAGAGCACTGGTGCGTAACCTCGGATGAGAAGGCCTATGCCCAGAGCAGTGATGGCGAAGATGTTGGCGATAAAGGCTATGCCGATGCCTGCCATTGGCAACTTGAAGTAGGTGCCGATTATGCCAGCTATGATGCCTTCCACAAGTCTCCTGGCTCGCTTGCCTCCCTCGTCAGCCGCCCAGAGTGCCTCGGCGGTGGCCACGCCAGGGGGCCAGGCCCCCTCAGCAGGGTATACCTTGGTATTGTACAACTGGGTGACGAACCACACGTCAAGCAGCACACCAATGCCTGACCCGATAAGAAGAGGATAGACAAGAGCGGGTTGCCCCATTAAGAACACGATGGCCACGGAAAGAAGTCCAGCATTAGCCGCAGAAAAACCTCCAGCTGATGTGTAGGTCTGAATGATGTTTTGGCTGTCCAGCGGTCTCAGGCTGGCAACAACCCTGGCCAGGGTGATTGCCACGATAGCGCCAATAATGGATGTGTTGGGTGTTATCCCGATACGCCCTATGATCTGCATGCAGATGGCCCCGGAAACGGCGGCCATGGCCAACCCCAAGATCAGGTTTACGCCGGTAAGGGCCTTTGGATGGCTCTTGGGGCCGAGCGGGGTTTTCACTTCCGTACTCACTGTGGATCCCTCCTTCTTCAGGGGCACACGCCCCCATTTTGTAGTTCGACTGTAGTATTTGGGCCAACGGTGTGACAACGGTTCTGATGCATGAAGGAAATGCCTGCTGATCATGCCCCATGCACAAAGGAACACAGCATGCTGCCTGGGAAGGATTTTCAGGAGTGCCGGGAAAGTACCATGTATATGGCCAGGGCGAGGTGGACGCGGGTGGCGCCGAACCCCGTGAGGGCGTCATCCCCCAGGAGGTTCCGTATTAGCTGGAGGCGGTACTTCATAGAGTTGCGGTGCAAGTACAATTGCTCCGCGGCAGTCTTCTGGCACTTATCGCATGCAAGGTACGTGTGGAGGGTTTCCATGAGGGAGCCGTTGTTGTTCCTGTCGTACTTGAGCAACGGGCCGATGGTTTGTTCGACTATCTCCTGGAGTGCTTCCCTGTCGTGGTAGTCGCAGATGAGACGGTAGATGCCAAGCGTGTTATAGCAGTGAACGGTGTTCTTCCCGTGGATCATCCTTCCGATCTCTATGGCCTTCTGGGCCTGGTTGAAGCTGCGCCATGTTTGGGACAGCTGGGAGTACACTCCCCCCACCCCTATTGAACAGGTGGGGCCATCTATGGACTGGGAGAGTTCCCGGTGGATCGACTTGGCCACTTCATCCAGCCATGTCTTGGACGCAGGCGGGATGTCAGTGAGGAGGACTACGGCGCCGTCACTGTACCTAGTGACTATGGCACCTGGGCTGATCTCCCCTGTCACCTTGACTATCAATTGGAAAAGGGATTCCTTCATCCTCTGAATGTGGATCTCATCCTTAGGCCTGGAGTGATAGTATGTGGTGAAGTCATCTATGTCCACCACAGCCACACCGACGTTGCCCTCGAGCCTCCAGGAGAAGTACTTGGCTCGTTCACGGGCGATATCCTCGCTTATCCCGGGCCCCGAGAGGATGTCCATGACCAGGTCGTGTTCCATGCGGTGTTCGGCCTCGGCCACGGCCTTCTGTCTCATGAGATCCAGCGCTATCGCTGTGGAGGCCTTCTCCAAGGCAAGCCATTCGGTATCTGGAACCTTGCCGGTTGCCTCCAGAACCGCCAGGTACCCGCAGAGTTCGCGCCCGGCCACAACCGGCGCCACCACGGCTGAACCCGAGCCACCCAAGTCAATCCTTTGTGGGAGACTGCCATCGGAGCTGCGCCCCTTTGAGAGTTGCCGTATCCCCAAGGAGATGTTTCCCGGGAAGCCTTTGACCTTGGTGTCATCATGTGAAGGCACCTCTGCCAGGACTGCGAGGTCCTGGGAGAGCACTGCCACAGGGTTTCGGAGCAGGGAATGCAGGGCGCCGGCTATCTCGCGCAGCCCGCCGCCTCCAAGGATTAGGTCCGTCAAGACCCTGTGAACGGTTTCGGAGCGCTTCAGCCTGAAGGACTGCTCGTCAATGATGAGGGTCATTATGGGTGTGGTTATGTCAATGTAGGCCATGTGTGCTGGGATCTCTATCAGTGGCAGGCAGTACTTGTTGGCTAGGGAGAGTGCCTCCCTGGGCACGAAACCCAGGAACCTGTGGGGCTTCAAGGCCAGCGCCGCCGCCTTGGTCCTGCCGAGGTGTTCGATCAGGGCCAAGAGCTTCTCAGGGTCTTCCTTGAAGGCAAATGCCGTCGTCAGCAGGAAGGACCCGGGGCGGATCCAGGCATCAGCATCCGGCACTTCAATGATGTCAACGTGTTCGATGGCATTCCCCAGGCCTGACTCACCGGCTACTACCCTGGCCTGGGTGAGGGGTTCGATTGCCAGCACATGGCCCACGGTTATCATGGCGTCGTCCCCCCTGTTTAGGGTAGGGTATGTATTCTGTAACAACCCCCCAAGTCCCTTTGGAGGTGATGGCATTGTTGAATAGGGAACGGCTTCTGGAGAACTTTCTAAACCTGCTCACGATCGAGGGGCCATCCTTCAACGAGCACCTGGTTGCTGAGAATGTCCTGGCACAACTGGAAGCCCTCCAAGTGAGGGCAGCCATGGATGGGACCGGGGAGGCCATTGGCGGCAACTGTGGAAACATCGTCGGGAGACTGGAGCCCACCCCCCCCGGGAATGAGTGGATTGGCTTGGTAACCCACATGGACACGGTGGAAGCGGACCACCCTGTGGTGCCCAGGGTAGAGGGTGGCATTATCAGGTCCGAGGGGAACACCATTCTCGGTGCTGACGACAGGGCCGGAATCGCGGCATTGCTTGAAGCCCTCACGGTCGTCAGGGAGCAAGGATTGCCCCATGCTGGCCTGGAACTCATCTTCACCGTGGCAGAGGAGCAGGGGTTAAAGGGCGTAAGGTACCTGGAGACGGGGGAACTGAGGTCCCCCCTTGCTTTTGTCCTGGACAGCTCAGGCCCACCGGGCCGCATCGTGACGAGGGCCCCCTATCACAACCGGCTGGAATGGACCATCACCGGCAAGGCTGCCCATGCCGGTGTTAGCCCCGAGTCTGGCATCGATGCCCTGAAGGCGGCAGCACTGGGGATAAGCCTCATGAAGCTTGGCAGGATCGACCCAGAGACCACGGCTAACCTGGGGTTGATCCAGGGTGGCAAGGCCACTAACATAGTGTGCGAACGCGTGGAGATCCACGGAGAGACACGCTCTCTGGACAAGGCCAAGATGAAAGCCGAAACCGAGCACATGCTGGCTTCCATGCAAGAAGGGGCCGGGAAGGTCGGGGCAAAGGTTGAGGAAAGGGTGATATTGCAGTACGAAGGGTACGATCTTGGGCCCCACGAACCCGTTGTGCAGATGGCTCTGGGCGCCGTGGAAAGAGCGGGCCTGAAGGCGCAAGTAACCTCCACAGGCGGGGGAAGCGATGCCAGCGTTCTCAATGCCAAGGGCATCAAATCCGTCGTACTGGGGGTGGGATACAAGAACCCCCACAGCGTTGATGAGGAGATTTCCCTGGTGGACCTGGAGAGCCTAGCCAGGATAGTCCTGGAGTTGATCCGCCGGTAGCCCGGGGCAGCGCTGTTTCAGGGGACGGGCCTGGCATCTGGTAACTACGGCCCCCTGAGGAATGCCAGGCGGCCTTGTTCACTTAACGGGAGCCTGGCACATGTACCTGGACCGTGTGGCAGCGAGCCTTCCTCGAACTAGCCTCCCAGGGAGGCGGGGAAGGCTCACGTGTGCCACCAGGCCGGAAGGGGCACCTCCCAGACCCTACCACTTACCTCTGCCTCAGCCCATTACCTGCGATACTGCATACCGTAAAGCGATAAATATTTATTGCAGCACGATAATTGCCATGCTATAATGATTGTGGTCAGGTAGGATGGGAGGCGGTCCAATGAACTACTCAAGCAGGCGTTCTCTGGCTTCATTCCTCCGGGGTGCTTTGACAGTAGCATGGTACCTCTGTTTAGTACCCATTTTCCGCACATGAGAAGAGGGGTATCCAGGGACATGGTCGGAATCTTCGGAACCAGGATTATAAAGGATGGATGTCAAATCCTCCAATAGAGTGTTTCTTGGGGGGTGAGGGCATCAAAA
>JBFMCS010000013.1 GCA_040754315.1 Bacillota bacterium | reverse complement strand
CTGACAGTCCTAACCGCTGTCAGCAGCATAACAAAAAAGCAACTCCCTGTCAAGAAATCCTTGAAATCCACAATGGTGTCGTGCACCCCTTGAAAGTCGGAGATTTGAAGGTTTCTCGTGCATGTGCTATAATCATGTACTGCTACGCAACAACTTCAGATTTGTGGTGGGTGGCGCAGTATCCTAGTCGGTGCCTCCGCTCCCTAAGGCGGGCCCAAAAATCCGTCAAGGGCACATCGATGAAGCTCCTTGTGCTGGCTTCCGACGCCCAGCCGGGGGTTGGTGCTGGGAGTTAAAGGAACTGGGGCGATCTACAACGGCATGTAGGCGTGGACCCCGGTTCCGTGGAGGCCTAAGTTCGTGCCAGACCGCGAGGGCGACTGGTACGGCTTAGAGTTGTACCTGCATGCGGTGAGCGCTGTGTGCAGTGTAGCCTGCCTTGAGCGACCTGGAGGGACTGTGGGCCGGCCGAGTGTCCCTGGGCCCAGGGAGACACGGCTCTTGCCACCGGAAACCCAGGCTGCAAAAGAGGCTAAGGAGCGCTAGGCACCGTCAGAGGAAAGCTCCTAGGCTGTTCGCCAAGGCGAGATGTGACGGGGATTACAGTGTGGTCTCAGTGGCAATCCAGCATTGTCGCGGGTGACCAGGCAAGGATGCTACTAAGGGGAAACCGCCTGTCCGGCGACGGATCGGTTAGCGTCAGGGAAAGCCTGCTGGACCTTAAGCCGCAACGTTTACTCGACACGTTGCCACCCACTCACATGGTTGTTTCTAGGAGTGAGACCATTTGGGGAGTCACAATTCAAAGCCCCGTTCCCGCTCCCAGTCCCGGCGCAACTCGTGGTTTACTGCTCTTAAACTGGCCATTGCCACGTTCACCGTGACCGTCGCCGTAACCCTTCCCGCCCAGCAAGTCGTAAGAGGCCTTAATCCCTTAGTATCTTTGGCAGTCATCATCGCCATTATACTCTTAGGTGTCCTCTTCGATATACTAGGGGTGGCCGTGGCTGCGGCTGAGGAGAAACCCTTCCACGCCATGTCGGCCAAGAGGGTCCGAGGCGCCAAGTCGGCACTGAGAATGATCAGGAACGCAGACACAGTGGCAAGTCTCTCCAACGACCTCATCGGGGATATCGCGGGTACCGTCAGCGGTGCCGCCACAGCTTCCCTGGTGTTCCAGCTGGCCAGGCTGAACCCCGGCATCAACGATGCCGTGGCCGGTGTGGCCGCTGTGGGACTGGCCGCATCGCTCACCGTAGGCGGCAAGGCACTTGGCAAGAGAGTGGCAATAAACCAGTCCACCGGCATTTTGCTCAGAGCTGGCAGGGCTTTGGAGACACTGGAGCGTATCCTTCACTGGAGGGTCCTTAACGGGAACACACGGGGAAACGGGAAGCGCAAGGGGAGGTAGGCCCGTGGGTTATCTGGAGGCAATAGACGGCCCGGAGGATCTTAGAGCTCTCAGCACCCCCCAGCTCAAGGAGCTGGCAAAGGAACTCAGGCAACTCATTCTTAGCACGGTGGCCTCCAACGGTGGACACCTTGGGCCTAACCTCGGCTCCATAGAGATAACCCTTGCCCTTCACAGCGTGTACCGGAGCCCAGAGGACCGGGTCATCTGGGACGTCGGACACCAGTGTTACGCCCACAAGATCATTACTGGCCGCCGGGATGCCTTCAAGACGCTGCGGCAGTACGGGGGCATAGGCGGGTATCCAAATCCCGAGGAGAGCCCCCACGATGCCTTCATAGCCGGGCATGCCAGCACATCGGTTTCAGCTGCCTTGGGCCTAGCCAAGGCCCGGGATCTCCGGGGTCAGAAGCACCAAGTGATAGCAGTTATTGGGGACGGCTCCCTCAGCGGGGGCATGGCCTTTGAGGCCCTGAACTACGCCGGGCAGGAGAAGACCCACCTCATCGTAATCCTTAATGACAACAGCATGTGCATATCTCCCAACGTTGGTGCCCTGGCCGGCTACTTGAACCGTCTTAGAACCCATCCTGCGTATCACCGCCTGAAGGCAGATTTCGAGGAGACCATGGCAAGAATCCCCCTGGCGGGGAGCATGGCCAAGACGGTAGAGCGGCTCAAGGACAGCATCAAGTACCTTGTGGTGCCAGGCATGCTCTTCGAGGACCTGGGCTTTACCTACCTGGGTCCCGTGGACGGCCATGACATCCCAGCGCTCCAACGTGTGCTCAGGAGCGCCCGGGACATGGAGGGCCCCATCCTGGTCCACGCTGTCACCAAGAAGGGCCTGGGCTACGAGCCCGCCGAGGAAAACCCCGATATGTTTCACGGCATTGGGCCCTTTGACATGAAGAGCGCCCGGCCCCTCCCAAGGGGCGAGAATTTCACCTACAGCCGAGTATTCGGGGACGCCATGGTAGAGCTGGGCCGGCAGGATGATCGTGTGACCGCCATCACGGCGGCCATGACAAGCGGGACAGGTCTCTCAGCCTTCTTTCGGGAGTTCCCCGCACGCTCTTTTGACGTAGGCATCGCTGAGCAGAACGCCGTTACATTCTCTGCGGGACTTGCCGCCGCTGGCCTGAGGCCTGTTGTGGCCATCTACTCCACGTTCCTGCAGCGTGCCTATGACCAAATTGTTCATGACGTGTGCCTGCCCCGGCTCCCGGTGGTTTTCGCCCTTGACCGTGCAGGCATTGTGGCGGACGACGGCAGCACCCACCAGGGTCTTTTTGACTACGCCTATCTGAGACACATCCCTAACATCACGGTGATGGCCCCGCGAGACGGCGCCACGCTCCGGTCAATGCTGGCCACAGCCCTGGCGCACAGCGGGCCCTCAGCTCTCCGCTACCCCAAGACTCAAGTGCAGGGAGATCCTGGGGGGCCCCTCGAGCCCATAGATATAGGTAGGGCCGAGGTGCTGAGAGAGGGGGACGATGTGCTCCTCCTGGCTGTGGGCAGCACGGTCCTGGCGTGCCAGGAGGCGGCGGGTCTCCTGGAGGCCCAGGGCATTCACGCCGCCGTTGTGGATGCCCGGTTTGTGAAGCCCCTGGACTATGACACCATCAAGAGGGCCGCCTCCCCCGTTAGCCTGGTGCTCACCGTAGAGGAGCACGCCATGTGCTGCGGTTTTGGGTCTGCGGTCCTGGAGGCGTTCTCTCGTATGGGCGTGCCGGTGCCGGTGAGAATGCTGGGGGTGCCTGACCTCTTCGTGCCCCACGGCAGTCGTGACATATTCCTAAGCCAGTTCGGCCTTGGCGCCGGCGGGATAGCCCGGATTGTCCAAGAAGAACTCTCCAGGCTGCCCGGTCACCGCAGGGTGACTGTGTCTCGCGCCGGGAGTGGGAGGGATGAGTAGGCGTGTCCCCCCGGAGGCGCCTGGATGTTCACCTGGTGGAAGAGGGGTGCTTCCCCTCAAGGGAGAGGGCCCGGGCGGCTGTTCTCGCAGGCTGCGTAAGGGTGGATGGAGAGACGGAGTACAAGCCTGGCCGGCAGGTGGCAGAGGCTTCCCACGTTATCGTGAGTAGTGACAGCCTGGCCTATGTGAGTAGGGGTGCCCTCAAGATTGAGGCGGCCCTGGAGCGACTGAGTGTTGATGTAAAGGGCAAGGTGTGCCTGGACGTGGGGGCCTCCACCGGGGGGTTTACCCAGGTCCTCCTTGATAGGGGCGCCGCGCTGGTATACGCCGTGGACGTGGGATACGGGCAGCTCGCCTACAAGCTGCGGCAGGACCCCCGGGTTGTGGTCATGGAGAGGACGAACGCCCGTTACCTCAACCCTGGTGACTTTCCCTACCCACCAAGCATAGCCACCATGGATGTGTCCTTCATCTCCGCGGCCAAGGTTCTGCCCGCGATCATGGCTGTCACGACGCAGGGCGCCGAAGTGCTCCTCCTGGTGAAGCCCCAGTTCGAGGTGGAAAGAGGGGGTTCCAAGAAGGGTGTGGTGCGTGATCCCCAGGTTCACCTGGAGGTGCTGGCCAAGCTGGAACACCAGGCCCAGACCCTGGGTCTCTTCCTTGCGGGGGCGGTAGTTTCACCCATCCTGGGTCCCAAGGGCAATATTGAGTTTTGGTTTCACCTGGTGAAGGGTTTCCCTGGCCGAGAGGTGAATCTGGAAAATATGGTCAACCAGGCTCATGACGCACTGAGAGGTGGCGGGACTTGAAGAGGATCGGCATATTCCCCAACCTGGACAAGGATAAGGCCCTGGAACTCACTGGGCAGTTGGTCAAGTGGCTTGAGGACCAGGGCATCCAGGTAGGTCTTTCGGCAGACATCGCCAGTCTCATCAAGAGGGAGGACCTCTCCCTGCCCAGCTGGGACACGCCTTTGGACCTCATGGTGGTCTTGGGGGGTGACGGGACACTGCTTAACGCAGCAAAGGCAGTGGCCCTAAGCGGGACACCGGTGCTAGGTGTGAACCTGGGTCACCTGGGGTTCCTGACCGAGGTAGAGACGGGGGATCTCTTCTTCAGCCTCCCCCGGGTAATCCAGGGCGAGTACCAGGTTGAAGAGCGAATGATGTTGGATGCTGAGGTGATCCGGGCGGGCCGCCCGGTCGCCGGTTTCCTCGCCCTCAATGAAGTAGTGCTCACCAAGGGCTCCTTCGCAAGGCTTGTCCGCTTCGATGTGGAGATAGACGGCGGGAGCGTGGATACCTACTCCGCTGATGGGGTCATTGTCTCAACGCCCACAGGGTCCACTGCCTACTCCCTCTCTGCCGGGGGACCCATCGTAACACCGGACCTCGGTGTAATGATCATCACTCCCATCTGCCCCCACACCCTTTACTGGCGCTCCCTGGTAATAGCCAGTTACCGGGAGGTCAAGATAAGGGTGGGCATGGCCCATCCGGAGACAATGCTTACCGTGGATGGCCAGGTTGGCTATGGCCTGGAGAGGGGAGACGAGGTCAACGTGACACGGGCTCCTGTCGTGGCGCGGCTAGTACGCACGTCCAACCGCAGCTTCTTCTCACTTTTAAGGTCCAAGTTGAAAGAAGGAGAATCCGGGGCGAACTAGAAAGAATATCTAGTACTCCCCGTTCCTGGGCAGTTACGGCCACCAGGGGGTGTCCTTTTTTGAAGAGCCGGAGGCAATCCAAGATCCTGGAGATCATTAGGCGCGATATCGTTGAGACCCAGGAGGACCTTGCCCGTAGGTTGAGGGAGGAAGGAATCAAGGTAACTCAAGCAACGGTTTCCCGGGACATCCGTGAATTAAACCTCATCAAGAGCCCTACGGGGGATGGCCGGCTCAGGTACGCCCAGGCAGGAGAGACCATCTCCCCCAACCCCAACGAGCGCCTGAAACGCCTCATCCGGGACTGCTGCACCAATATTGATTACTCCGAGAACATTGTGGTGGTAAACTGCCTTTCGGGTACCGCAAACGCTGTATGCGAGGCCGTGGATCTTATGCGGTGGAAGGAGATCGTTGGCACAGTGGCAGGGGATAACACCTTCCTCATCATCGTCAAGACAAGACCCGGCGTTCAGGCAGTCATCTCCAGACTCAAGAAGATCATGGGCTAGGGGTTTTTCTTGTGATCCTTGACCTCCACGTTGAGAACTTTGCCATCATCGATGACCTCCGGCTGAGATTCGGGCCGGGCTTGAACGTCCTTACCGGCGAGACAGGAGCAGGCAAGTCCATCGTCATAGATGCCGTGGAGGTTGCGCTGGGTGGTAGGGCACTCACTGATTACGTACGCCATGGCGCAGAGCGGGCTTTTGTTGAGATAGCCTTCGGGGATCTTCCCGAGGCTACTCGCCAGGGTGTAGAAGCCATGGGCCTGGGTGAGCCCGGGGACGAGCTTGTGCTCTCCAGGGAGATCCTGGCCTCCGGCAGGAGCCTTGCCAGGGTGAACGGCCGGTCGGTTACCGCCCACATGCTAAAGGCACTCTCTTCCCTTCTCATCGATATCCACGGCCAGCATGAACACCAATCCCTCCTGGATCCCCAGCGACACCTTGACCTCCTGGATGGCTTCGGCGGGCCCGGGCTCACCCAGTCACGCCAGGCCCTGGAGGCCCGCTTCGAAGAGGCATCCCGGCTTCGGTCGGAGCTCTCCTCTTTAGGCATGGACGAGAGGGAACGGGCGCAGCGCCTGGATATACTGGAGTACCAGGTACGGGAGATCCGGTTTGCCAGGCTATCCCCGGCGGAGGAAGCAGAACTCCTATCAAGGCAAAGGGTCCTGGCCAACGCGGAACGCCTTGCGGAACTGTGCTCGGGGGCCTTTGCTCTCCTCCACGAGGGTGATGGGGCCTCATGTCAGGAACTGGCGGGGCGGGCTGCAGCCCTCCTGGGGGAGGCGGCCCGCCTAGACCCGTCCCTGGAGGGCATGACAGCAGACCTCGGGCAGGTTCAAGATCGCATCCAGGATATGGCCAGGGGTCTTAGGAGCTACCTGGACAGGATCGAGTATGACCCGGGTGCCATTTCCGAGGTGGAGGAGAGACTGGAGGTCATCGCCAGGCTGAAGAGGAAGTATGGGGGGACCGTTGAGGAGGTTCTGGACTTCAAGGAGACGGCATCCAGGGACATAGAACGCCTCCTGGGTAGTGACGAGAGGGCGCGCTTGCTCCAGGGCAGGTTGAAGGATGCAGAAGACCTTCTTTCAGAGGAGGCCCTGCGGCTTTCCGGGCTGCGCCACCAGGCGGCACTGGAGCTGGAGAGGCGTGTGAAGGCAGAACTACTAGAACTTGGCATGGCCAAAGTCCAGCTGGCCGTGGCATTCACCCAGCTTGACAGCCCCGGGCCCGGCGGTGTCGACCAGGTGGAGTTTGTCCTCTCTGCAAATCCTGGGGAGCCCCCAAGGCCCCTTCACAGGGTAGCCTCAGGCGGTGAACTATCCAGGATAATGCTGGCAATGAAGGCAGCGCTTGCCGAGGCGGACGGGATTCCCACCCTGATCTTCGACGAGATCGACTCGGGCATCGGAGGAAGGGCCGCTAGCGTGCTGGGTAGGAAGCTCGGGGCACTGGGATCACGACGGCAGGTAGTATGTGTGACCCACCTGGCGGCCATCGCCAGCTGGGCGGAGCGTCACTTCTCAGTAAGGAAGGTTGAGGGAAAGGGAAGAACCGTTGCCAGGGTTGCCCTCCTGGACGAGGGAGCCAGGCTGGAGGAAATAGCCAGGATGCTTGGGGGTGAGGTTTCCGAGACCACCCTGAAACACGCCGGGGAAATGCTGAAGTCCGCCACAGCCGGCTGAAGCCCTGCGAGTTATGTAAAGTGTGCTCAGCGAACAAAGGACTAGGTCCTTTTACTTTTTTTGCCCGAAATCCCCATACTATCCCGGGAAGTTATGTGAATATCCAGGCATACGCCCCGCCTTTCGGGGCAACTTAACTTTTGTAACCGTCTTGTCGTGGCAACGGAAAACCGGAGGTGAGTTGTGGAAGGAGAGGCCAACTGGAGGCAAGGACAAGATGGATGTGGAAACCAAAAGACGACGCCTTTTCGGTATCCTCGGGGCTGGGCTGATCCTGGCGTTGTCGTTGACCCCCCAGTTCAGGACATTCTCCCAGATACCCCGGGAGATGAGAGTCCTGGAGGGTGAAGACTGCGAGATGGACCTGGGGCTCCCTATGAGCCTCTATGTGAGGACAGACCGGGACGGCGTCATCCAGTTCAGAGGGGAGATCAGCCGGAAGGGTGCCTGGAGCATTGTGCGAGGGGCGCTGCTACAGATGCAGCCTGTGAGCCAGGGCCAGGTAGATCTGGAGTTCCGGCTCTTTGGGGTAGTTCCACTCCGGCGCGTGCAGGTTACGGTCATGCCCCAGGTGGAGGTGGTTCCTGGAGGTCACTCCATCGGTGTTGTTCTCAAGTCAGACGGGCTGATGATAGTGCGCCTGGCGGATATCAACGTGGGGAATGGCCGCTACAGGTGCCCGGCAAGAGAGGCTGGTATAGCTATGGGTGATTCGGTGGTAGCTGTGGATGGCGTGAGGGTGGTTAGCGACTTCCAGCTGGGTGGTCTCGTAGAACGGGCCGGGCTTGCCAATAGACTCGTCACTCTTACCGTTAAGAGGGGCCACAAGGAGTTTGACGTTCAGGTGACACCCGCGCTCTGTGAGGAAACCCACCGTTACCTCTTGGGGATGTGGGTAAGGGATGGCACGGCTGGAGTGGGCACGCTCTCCTTCTATCACCCGGAGTCCCGCGAGTACATGGCCCTTGGGCACGTCATAACCGATGGTGATACTCGGCGTCCCATTGAGGTGCAGGATGGGCACATAGTTATAGCCTCTGTGTCCTCAGTAGAGCCAGGAAGGAGGGGTCAGCCCGGGGAGAAGATCGGGGTCTTCCTGACTCATGCGGAGGTGCTGGGCCACATCGATAGGAACACCACCTTTGGAATCTACGGTACCCTAGCCTACCTGCCTGGGAGTCCCTTCTACCAGGAGGCGATACCGGTGGCCCTGGCCCACCAAGTGAAGCCCGGATCTGCTGAGATCATCACCGTGGTGGAGGGGAACAGCCTTGAGACCTTCCTGGTCGAGATCGTTAAAGTACAGCCGCAGAGCAGGCCCGAAGGCAAGGGCATTCTCCTCCGCGTAAAAGACCCCAGATTGCTTCAGGCTACGGGGGGCATCGTGCAGGGCATGAGTGGAAGTCCCATCATCCAGGATGGCAAGGTGGTCGGTGCCATTACCCATGTCCTTGTGAATGACCCCGAAAGAGGTTATGGTGTGTTCGCTGAATGGATGATAAACGAGGCAGGACTGGGCAAGTTCGTGAGTGCAAACAGGGTAGAGGCGCCATGGGCGTCTCTACCCTTTAATCTTATGCCAGTCAATTTTTGAGCCCTGAAGATCCTTAATCCCCGCAAACCGGTCTAAACCCGCTCTTTACTCTATGCCTTTTTACACCAGAGAAGGAGCGGACTCTAACCTTGAGGGCCGTGTAGCTCAGGTGATCGGCAGGGCCAATAGGGGATTTTCTGGGAAAGGATACTACTTCGTGAGGGAACGGTGCCTACTCCCGGGTACGTGCGCCGGCTCACACAGCGGGGTTACCAGATAATTGACGTCAAGAACAAGCTGTGTGTCAGGTCGCAAAAAGCACATCATCCGCGAACAGAGCCTTCCATAGCATAGCGGGAGTGGTCTAGGACCTCCTAGAGTGTATCTTGGATGTCCGGGCCGGCCAGGGTGGTGGACGCAATCATCGTGGACCTGGTAAACAACCTCAACCTTCCCTCAGATCCCTGAACGACTACATTGTACACGTAGCGTTAGTATGTACTAGCCCTCCTTATGACAGAGGCGATATGACCCGAATGCCAGAAATTAAAGGGAACTGGGGATGGGAGGCAATTCTCCATGACACCGGAAGGCCCTTCATAGTCAATGGGCACCGTGAAGAGAGGGCAAGAATAATCTCAATGACTCCATGGTATCCACTATAAGAGGGAACGGCTCGGGTTATCCCAATGGCATCCCAGGACCAGATTCACCTGCATGGCTAAGGTTGTACCAGAACAGTTTGCTGTAACGGAGGTACTAGAGGATTAACTCCGTCCATAAGGTCTTCCGTGCGGCGCTTTCCCGGAGGGTTTCTCGGGACGATGACGATAGCGACCGCCCTAAGCAGGACATGAAACCTCCCGCAGCGAACCTGCCAAGACACGATAGACTTGACCAAGGGAATCCCGGGAGGAGGAGTAGGTTACTGTGGGGGAGGCAGTACTCAGTGTACCAGGGATCGAGGTAGTTCCCGTAGATAACCTGCGGAGACGAAAGCAGTTCATCAGGCTGCCTTGGAGTATCTACAGGGGGGATTCCCGCTGGGTGCCACCCCTTCTCCGGGATTGCTCAAGCATGCTCACGACGTCAGAAAACCCCCTTCTTGCCTCAGGACCTTACAGCCTGTTTCTGGCCTTTCAGGATGGAGTGCCCGTGGGCAGGGTTTGTGCAGGGATCAATACAAAGATGAACGAGGCCAAGGGAACACGTGAGGGTTATTTTTGCCTGTTTGAATGCGTAAACCAGTATGCTGTAGCCCGGGCCCTGTTTAACGCTGCCCTGGAGTTCGTGGCTGCCCGTGGAGCCAGCCTGGTGAAGGGGCCGGTTTCCCCCACCAACGGGGACGAGTACCGCGGGGTTCTAGTTGAGGGTTTCCAGCACGTGCCCTTTCTTTTCCAGTCGTATAACCCCTCCTACTACCCCAGCTTCTTTGAGCGGTACGGTTTTGCCAAGGAACTGGACTACCTGGGCTACTGGAACCGGCTCTCCAATGCCAGGCAACGGGGCAAGGCAGTGGAATACGCTATGCGCAGGTACGGTTTTAGGGTTGATCCCCTGGACATGCGCAACATGGACCGGGACATAAGAGACATAAAGCAGGTATTCGATGAATCTATGCCCCAGGACTGGCCAGACCTTATCCCCCCAACCCTGGAAGAGCTCCAGGCCATGGGAACCCGCCTCAAGGGACTTGCGGAGTCTGAACTCATCAGGATTGCCCGGCGTGGACTAAGGCCCATAGGTGTGTCCGTGGCGCTGCCCGACTATAACCAGGTACTGGCCCATATGAATGGTCGCCTGTTCCCCCTGGGCTGGCTCAAGTTCCTGATCTTCAGGCGACGTATCGACGCCCTGCGCATCTTCATATTGTTCATTGTCCCCGAGTTTCACAAGAAGGGTGTCTCCCATGCCCTCTACCACCATACCCTGGAAGCCGCCACCCGGCTGGGCTACACGTGGGGTGACGGTTCAACTGTGGCCGACACCAACCTCACGATGAGAAGGGATATAGAGAGGGTGGGGGGTATCCACTACAAGACCTACAGGGTATATTCCAAAGCCCTGCACTAGGCAGGATAGAATGGCCAGACGCTGCTGGATGGCTTGTGAAATCACGCCATACAGATCCATATTATTCCACTCTGGGTGAAGGAATCCCCCAGGGAACGTCGAAGTGGACACTACACTTCAGCGAGGTATTCATCTTGTCAAGGGAGGCTACGTAATGTCTGCCATCAGGGTTCTCCTTGCTGACGACAACTATGAGTTCTGTGGCGTATTACTGGAGCACTGGGAGACTCAAGAGGATATGGAACTGGTGGGTGTGGCTCACAACGGCCCGGAAACGGTCGAACTCCTCCACAAGACTCATCCTGATGTGCTCGTTCTGGATGTGATAATGCCGCAGCTTGATGGAATAGGCGTACTTGAGGAGATGGAAGCCTCTGGTATTGAACCAAGGCCAAGGGTGATCGTTTTGACCGCCTTCGGCCAGGAGAAGGTTACGCGAGAGGCGGCCCGGCTGGGTGCGGACTACTTCGTGCTGAAACCCTTCGACCTAGGCGTGCTCAGCAATCGTATCAGGCAGCTGGCCGACAGCAAGCCCCGGCCCAGGATAGCGGGGAACCGCACCAAGAGCCTGGACCAGGAGGTCACTAGCATAATCCACGAGGTTGGCATCCCAGCCCATATCAAGGGCTACTTCTACCTCAGAGACGCCATCTTGCTTGTGGCGCAGCGCATGGAACTCCTGGGAGGCATCACCAAGGAACTCTACCCGGCTGTTGCTCAGGCACACCATACAACACCCAGCCGCGTGGAGAGGGCCATACGTCACGCCATAGAGGTGGCCTGGAACCGCGGGAACATCGATGTGATAAATGGCATATTCGGGCACACGGTCAACAAGGACAAGGGAAAGCCAACGAATTCAGAGTTCATAGCCATGCTGGCGGACAAGATCAGGATGGAGATGAAGGTGTCCTGAGAAATGGGTTGGTAAGAGGGGGATGGATCCATCCAGGTTACCCTCCCTCAACCCTGAAGGTTGTAGGTCGCTTTGGTGACACCAAGCATCGCCCGGATGGGTGGGGCCAAGGGCTTGTCCTGGTTTGAGCGAACCGGCTGCGCTACCCACCCAACAGAGCTGGCAGGCCATCCCTATTCAGCCACTGAGTGACCCAGACAAGAGCCGCCACTTATCCCTGTCCCCAGGCTTAATGGGGCTTTTATTATGGCCATGCTCAGGACTAGAGGCAATACCATAGAAACGAGCATGCTACCGCTATGCCCAATTGGCTCTGGAGGAGACCTGGTTGGGCCCCCCAGAAAGACCATTGCGGAACCGCTGGGTTACGTATCACACACGATTGACAGGAAGGCTCAGGCAGTTTATACTATAACTAACTTGGTAACTAATAAGGGGGTTATCCCTTGGCTATAACCAAGAAGGCGGAATACGCCATAGCCGCCCTGGCGGACCTGGCCTCCAGGAAGCCGGAGGGCTTCGAGTCCTCCAGGGACATCGCCACCAGGCAAGGCATACCGCCCAAACTCATAGCGCAGATCCTGGCACTCATGAGCAAGGGGGGCATCCTGGAGGGTGCCAGGGGACCCCTGGGCGGCGTGCGGCTAATACGTGACCCGTCCACCATCAGCCTCAGGGAGGTTATCGAGCTAGTGGAGGGGCCCCTCGGGATAACCAAGTGCCTGGTGCAGCGTGGGGAGTGCCGGAAACAGGGATCCTGCCCGCTCCAGGGCATCTGGGCCGAGGCTCAGGAGCGAATGGTGGAGGTCCTTGAAGGAAGGACCATCCAGGACCTGGCAGACGCCCAGAGTTCCATGGCCTCAAAAAGCCGGCCACAAAGATAGGTCAGCACAGGTTAGATTACAGCCGGGCCGGTCATGGACGTTAAGAATAGACCAGGGAACAGTCAAGGCCAAGGAACCGGCCAGCAGCGAGGCCATGATGGTGCTGGAGGAGGCGCGGCGCCACGGGCTCATAGTGGGCAAGCGTGGCCCTCATAGCAGCATTTCCGGATCGCTCCTCCCCTTAGGATTTCTGAGGCTCAGATGGCGGAAGGACTGGGCATCCTTGATAGTCATCGTTGTCGTTGAGGCTCTAAGAGCCTGGCCGAATGGCAGAAAGCACCAGCTCTTATGTGGCAGGCTTAAGAAAGGCCATTATGGGTCTCAGCAGGCACAGGTTCCCCCGGAATCCCCGGTAACACCGGGTTCCAGCTCCCCGTTACCTCCGAGCCAAGTCTACCGCTTCCCGTCCGATCCCGTATACCTGCCTACGGGTAGGGCTGCCTTTAGTCCCAAGCTCGGCCTCGTCAGGATATCCATTCGCACCCCGCTTTGGGGTCGATAGGCTTCACCTTGACTCTTCCCCGGGAATAGTATGGAGTGCAATCCAGGGGAGGTGAACAGTGTGAAGATGGGAATCGAACTGGTGCCGGAGGTCGCTGTGACGGTTGCCCGAGGGGACTTCATCAACATGAGGCTCATGGTGGACGGCAATAGTATCCAAACATCCCTGGGTGAAGATGAGTTCGCCTTCACCACCACGGTATTGAGGGGAAAACGATTGGCGGCGACGGGACGCCGGAACAGGCTGGAGATGCAGGACCAACCCCTCGGCATGGGGCCCGCTCAGGTGCCTCCAGCCTTAGCCGTGGAGATGGGCGAGGGGACACGCATCGCCGTCGACATGGAAGTGCGGAATTCAACCTTGCTTGACATGGGCATGCTCGTTCATTGCCTTGGACTGAGGGTTGTGGATGACCAAGGGGAGACACTGGCCCATTTCCCGCTGGCCAGGCCTGATGTGACGGTGTCATGGCCCCGAAGGGGACGTTTCCTGGTAGATATCACTAAGCCGCTCCTCAACGCATCCAGGGTGGCCTGAAGAGCCTGGCAGCCCCACCGTGACGGGGGGGTGCCAGGCTCCAAACGCCTCAAGTGACCAGAGGAGTCAGGAGGAACGCCAGCAAAGCGGCGGTGATGACCCTTAGCACCATGCCGATGACAGCGGCTTCAAGGGCTTCCCGCTCGCTGAGGTCGGAAACGCTCGCCCAAATGGTTGGGATCTGGCCGAACACGACGGAAAGGGGAAACCCCGAGGATGCCAAAACAAAGGCACCCACCACGAGGTTTGGAGGCAGGGTGGCCGCCGTCTGGGTGAGGTTCCCCATGGCCAGGGTCGGGGAGGCTAGGATGGCTACAATCCCTGTCTCCGGATCGATGGAGAGACTCCCCAGGAATCCCGTGAGCACTGTCTGTATGGGACTCCATATCCCGACATAATCCAAGGCACCTATGATGGCATAAATCACTGCCACAGCCGGAATGATCAAGAGGAACAGGAGTTCAGCACCTTCTTTTGCCCCCCCGAACAAGGTGGGAAGCGCCGCAGTCTTGGGAGTGAAACGGGGGATTTCTCTAAGGGTTACTCTCTTCGTGTTCCTGTAAATGGTGAACTTCAACAGGGGAGGCACAAGTACCAGGGGACCGAAGATCGCCAGTATTATGACAGGGAAGGCATTGATGCCTGCCACGGTCAAGCTTATGAGTCCTAGCATGAAGGTGGAAAAGGATTGCTGCGACTGGACCATTGTGGCGATAGCGATCTTCTGCTCATCTTTCGTTGCGCCGGATTCTCTCAGGACAGGCCCGGCGATGCGGCCCGCAGCGTTGATGTCGCCGAGTATGTTATAAACGCCGGGCACAACCACGGCCGAATGGATCCCCATGCGACCTATGACCGGTACGAACACCCTCATGAGGGCATCAGTGAGCCCCAGGCGTTCCAGAATCCGTCCGGTCATAACGCTTAGGATTATAGCGGTGCCCACCAGCCCGGTAAGGAAAACGTTCGCCACGATGGGCAGGGCCTTGTTGAACATGGCGTCGAAGAGGCCTCCCATGCTGTGGGGGGCAAAGAGGAGCCCCAGAAGGGCACCGGCAAGAACGACCATTCCCACGATCTCTATCCGTTGCCACTGGTACCGTTCAGAGTCTCGCTCGTTCAATCTAAGACCTCCTTGTCTCGAGAATGTGAGCGCTACGGGGCCGCCAGGTTCACCTCCTTTCGCGGGCCCTGGGAAGGAGATAGTTCCCGGCCATTTCCCGGGCGTACCTTCTTATCGCTTCGTTCCTGACGCGGTCCAAGGGTATCGCCGACACCCTTTCCCTGAAAAGGACTATCTCTAAAGAGGGAAAGAGCGTCGACAGGGCTTCAGAGAGTGGAAGCCAGTTCTCGTAGATCTCGATGGCATGGGTGTTGCCCACGAGGAAATTCCGTCCCAGCTCCTTGGCTTTGACCGCCAGGGGGTGCCCAGGCCCCACCCGCGAAATGCTGGCTATGATCGTGTCGATCTCCGGGTGCTCCGAAATTGCTTTTTCCAGGTGTTCAGGGCTGAAACCGGTATGGGGAAAGATGTGGAGTATGGTGCCCACGGTGCTTTCGGGGTGTCCCGTCACTACCTGGGGGCCGGCAGCCACCGATGCCTCCTGGATCTCCTGGCATCCTCGCACCTGGCGTTCGGCGTCAAGTAGTTCCCTTTCCTCTTCGCCTCCCATAAAATGGATGAGCCTGTCCACGAGGTCTCTAACCGTCGCTACTTCCTCCAAGGCCTTGCCTACGAAGACTATGTTGCCGGGCAGGCCTCCGTAGGCCACGTCGACTCGGAAAGGCTTGTGGCCATGAAGGTAAGGGATGCCGGGATGGAGGCCATGGAAAGCCTCGTGAAGCTCGATAACCGAAAGATTATAGAGATCAAGATAGGTTTTCAGTGGTACGCCACCGGAGTTGGCCGCATCGGCCACGGGATGGTGGGCGATCAGTAGGTCAATTCCTATGGAACCTGCCAGTTCGATCCCACTTTCCGTGAGAGTCATTACCATGGCAATGCGCCTCACCAGCTGATCGGGATTACCATAAACCAGTCCGGGCGTCTCCACCACGGCCTTGCCGGGTATGTGAGAGGTTTTACACACCACAAAGGGGTTCTTGCCGGAAAAGAGGGCCTCTGTTCCGGTTACCACACGCCCTCCCGTCACGGCATCCAGCGCCTCGATCACATCGGAGACTCTGATCTCTGCAGCCACCTTATTCCCCGGTTCGAGGATCCTCGCGCCCGCCCGACCTCTAGCGGGGCGGCGGCGGCAGGAAGGCGCTGACCGGCCATTTTCCGATCGCCCACCGTCCGCTTTAGAACCGGGCATCTTCACCTCCTGCTACTTGAATTGAATTTTGCAGCATGACAGGTTCCAGGACTTACACTCATCACTGATGAGCACCATTCTACATCACTTTGGCAAATCCTTTTTTTGGCTACTTGTATGATTGTTGCTAAGAATGTTATTTCCCGTTTTGTGAGATGGCCCGCCCAGGCTAGCGAGGAGAGCCCGCTGCACATCTCATGGGCCTGGCACGGCCACCGGAGGAAAGGTTTCAGGTCTCAGGGAAGGAGGCCTGGTAGACCGGCAGACCATCTCCCCCTTTACATAAACGGCTCTGATGCCCGCAGGGTCCAAGACCTCCAGTCCTGGGATCCCGGGGGCCACTACGAGGTCCGCCTGTTTTCCTCGCTCTATGCTGCCAAGCCTGTCGCTGAGACCGAGGATCTTTGCTCCGTTCAAGGTCAAGAGCGCGAGGAGACCGTTCTCCTCCATCCCCTTCGCCGCCAGGAACCTGAGGGCAGGTGATGCTAGGTAGGCTAGGAGGTGAGAACTGGAGTAGACGTGAGGGGGTAGGTGGTACCAGTGGGCCTCGGGGTGGAAGGGAAGCACGGCATCGGAGGCGATGGCCACTGTCACACCGGCCTCGACAGCCCGGGCGATCTCTTCCGGGGAGTTGGGGCGGCTTCGTGTGCCCCCTGAAGGGGTTGCCACCAAACTGGTGCCCGTCTTGGCCATCCGCTCCAAGAGCCTTTGGGGTGCGGTGTGCCCGTGGTGGACAACGTCTCCTCGCATCTCCAGGAAGGCCTCGAGGCTGTCAGGTCCCTCGATGTGAGCGCCCACCGGGCGGCCTTCCACGTGATAGGACTCAACGAACAACCGGAGGTCCGCCCTGGAGAACACGGGACTTCCGGCGTGGGGAGCCAGATCCAAGGGCAGGTTGGCCGGGGTTGCGTTGAGAAATACATGTTCACCAGGGGCTTCGCTGGCCTTGGCCAGTTCCCTAAGCATTGCGGTGTCCAGTAGGGCTTCCCTGGCCAACGGTTCTCCGGGACGGGCGGCGCTCAGGCAGGTTATGGGGTCTGTGCCTACTACGCAGGTTCCCACGGAAAACACCACGTTAAGTGGCAGGATCGACCTGGCCCTCTCGTATTCCTCCAGGGAACGCCTGAAAACATGGTGCCCCAGAAGATTTTCCCCCACGGTGGTCACGCCGGCCCTGAGCGCCTCCAGGAGGAGGCTGGTACCTGCAGCCAGCTGGGCCGGTTCCCCCATGCCCCAGGCCGTCCCCCCTCCGTACTCCAGGTTATGGGAGTGGGGGTCCACCAGACCGGGTATCACCGTATCCCCGCTGTGGTCCAGTACTTCGGCCCCGTCGTGGATGGTCTTCATCTTTTCCCAGGGGCCGATGTCCATTATCTTGCCTGCTCCTATGGCTACGCCCACGTTCCTCAAGGTTCCAGCGGTGGACACGGTGACCAGCCGGCCGGCTCTCAGAAGGCGCTCGATGCGCAAGTCATACTTCCCTCCCTCCCGGATGCTCCTGCGAAAGCCTCAAGCCGCGGGGGCCGCCGCTTATGACATGTCTTCCAGAATGATGCCAGACTTCGCCGAGGGGAGGGGGGATCCTCTTTTGCGGACCCGCTGCGAGGCCACGACGGGATGCCAGAGAAGGTCTTTTCGCAGGCGCCAGGACCCAGTGTTCCCCAGGTAAACCACGAACCGTACCGTGAGCTGTCACGGAGTGTCTGCGCACTGTGGGGCCCTTAGAGCCGTGTGCGATTTGGCCTTCCTAAATGACGTCGTTGCTGAGATCTTTGAGCATTTCGTCCCTTGGCCAACGCTCGGCAAGGTTATCGGCGTGTCCCGAGGGGCTCTTTGCATCGAGGAAGCCGCTGACTCCCTGGGCCTGCCGGCGGAGGCAACGGTTAGCCGTGCCCGGCCAGTATAAGGGGCCGTCCCACCGCCTCAGACGACGAGGCCACGAAGAGCCCTGGATGAATCGAGCCCTGGGCTCCACCTAGTGGCAGGCCCAGGGCCTCACCAGCCTATACTCTACGCAGCCGCCCACCTCCTCAACCTTGCTAGACCGCCCGGTGAGGACCCGCATGCCGGGTGGTATGGGGGGACGGGGGCTAGATGCCCCCTCAGGCCCAACCTCAGGCAACTATAGTGTTCTTGATAGTGCCGTCTACCCCGATGGTGACTTCCTTGACGGGAACGTTGCTGCCAGCTGCCTTGAGGGCCTCTGAAACCAGGTGTCTCAGGGCAAAACAGCATGGGACCTCCAAGTGGGCCACGGTGATGCTGGCAGGCCGGGCCTCGCGGAAGATGGCCTCCAGCTTATCCCTGTACATCCTGAAGTCATCCAGCTTGGGACACCCAACCACAACGGCGTGATCCTTCAGGAAGTCCCTGTGGAAGTTGGCGTAGGCAAAGGGCGCGCAGTCCGCCGCAACCAGGAGGTCTGCTCCCTTCAGGTAGGGCGCCCCTGCGGGCACCAGGGTGAGCTGCACTGGCCACTGAGCCAGCTCCGAAGCCAAGTCCGGGGAGACACCGTGGGATGTGTTCTCCCGCTTCAGGGTCCTAACGGCAGTTCCCGGACAACCGCAGGCTAGGTCCTGGCACTCGCTGACCTGTAATTTCCTTACGTGCTCCAGGACGGCCTCCTCATCGAATTCAGCCGCCTCTCGCTCCACGATGGATATGGCGTCCTGCGGGCAGTGCCCCAGGCACGCCCCGAGACCATCACAGTACACATCGCCTACGAGCCTGGCCTTGCCGTCGATGATTTGCAGAGCCCCCTCGGCGCAGTTGGGAATGCACAGGCCGCAGCCGTCGCACCTTTCCTCATCGATCTGGACGATCTTTCTCACCGTCTTCATTGCTTTATGCCTCCCTCTTATTCAGAACTTTCCGTGCCACCTCAGTGTTTAGCCCGCTAGGCCGCTCACCATCCCCGTTTAGGTAGTCGTCCAGCACAATGGCGTCAAGGATGAGGTCAAGACTATCCGATTCGCCCTGGCCGGTCTCCAGGGTCTCCAGCACCTTCATCACCTGGGCCCTGACATCCTCCGGGAGGCCGACGCGCTCAAGGATCTCCGCTTGTGTGTCCCCATCCAGCCCAGCCAGGAAAGTCGATGCCAGTACCACAAGGGCATTGCCGCCTCCCTCTGCCAGGAGTTCCTCAGCTATCATCACGCGCCCAAGGACGCGGTTGAGTGGCTCCCTGCGGTTTTCCCAGTGCCGCCTGAGCTGGGCCTCGAACCTATCCCTGACAATGCTGGGCTGCCGCCTGTAGGTGACGGCCACGTCCCCCAGGCACTTCTCAGCGTAGGGGCACCAGCGAGCGCAGCCGGGGTCAAAAGAAGGGTTTATCATGGCGTTGCCGCAAGAGGGGCATGACCTCTTGACATCGTCCTTCCAGAACTCGATGCTGGCCCCACAGGAGGGGCACACCTCGTACCGGATGTCCGAGGGCTTCCAGAACCTCCGGTCTTGTCCAGGGCAGGTCGAGTAGGGCATCTCTTCACCCTCCAAGGATACTTACTAAGTTACTTATATTATAGCCACCCGTGTTGTCCCCGTCAATCCTTTTTTTGCATGAACGTGGGCGCCGGCGCTTTTTCTGTCTGGCATTTTGGGGAAGTACTAACCGGGGGTGACCCTTTGATGACGCGGGTTTCTGGAGCTGCCAGGGTGGATCGCAGCACCAAGAGGCTTCTGGAGAGGCTGAAGCCAGGAGAGATCGCTGTTGTGGACCACCCCGACATAGATGAGCTGGCTGCGGAGGCCCTGGTGAGGGCAAGGGCTTTGGCGGTGCTCGACTGTGGGGAGGCAGCCACGGGGCGATACCCTGCCCGGGGTCCTGGCCGGCTCCTGAACGGGGGCCTGGTTGTAGTAGATCGCCTGGGCCCGGGGTTTCTCGAGAGGGTCAAGGATGGCGACTGGCTTGAGGTCCGGGGCTCCGCGGTATTCCGGGGACGGCAGTTCCTTGGACGGGGCCGTCTCCTGGATGACCACCTGTTGCGGGGGATCCTTGACCAATCCGCCAAGTCCATGCCTGAACACCTGGACAGGTTCTTCAGGAACACCCTGGAGAGGGCGGAGGCCGAGATCCGGGCAGTCCTGGACGGCCCGCCCGAGATCGCGCTGCGCACCCCGATCCGGGGCAGGCAGGTGCTGGTTGTGGTCAGGGGCCGTGCCTACCGGGAGGACCTGAGGGCGATCCTCCCCTATGTCAGGGAGGAAAAACCGGTTCTCCTTGCTGTAGACGGTGGCGCAGATGCCTTGATGGAACATGGCTTGGGGCCCCAGGTAATCCTGGGCGACATGGACAGCGTAAGTGATATGGCCCTGAGGTCGGGGGCGGAGCTCATCGTCCACGCCTATACGGATGGCTGCGCTCCAGGGCTGGGCCGCCTCAGGGCCATGGGACTGGAGGCGCAGTGCCTGCCCTGCCCGGGAACCAGTGAGGACGCTGCGCTGCTCCTTGCCTACCAGCAGGGAGCCAGGCTAATCGTGGTGGTGGGAGCCCACTCGGACTTCCTGGACTTCCAGGAGAAGGGGAGACGGGGTATGGGGAGCACCCTTCTGGTCCGGATGAAGGTGGGGCCTATCCTGGTTGACGCCAAGGGCGTAAGCCAGCTCTACCAGGGCCGGGTTAAGGGACGGCACCTCCTAGAGATGGTGCTGGCCGCGGCTCTCCCCTTGGCCGCCCTGGGGGCATCGGCCCCCGCCTTTCAGAACCTGGTGAGGCTGGTGTTACTCAGGGCCAGGCTCACCTTGGGCTTCTAGGGGGATCGACATGTCTGTGGATCCAAGGTTTTATGCCCTGTCACTAACCGCTGTGTTCCTTGCCCTGGGCATCGGGCTTCTCATCGGCACTGCCCTTCCCGGTGGGGAGGGGCTGGACCGGCAGCAGGAACAGATCGTGGAGGAACTGGAGCAGAGCTTCAGGGACCTCCGCTCAACCACACTGGCCCAGTCTAGGGAGATGGACAGGATGTCCAGGGCGCTGGAGGCCCAGGAGGCCCTGGGCCAGGCGGTACTGGAAACACTGGTGTCCGGGGCCCTGGAGGGACAGCGAATCCTCATTCTTGAAGTGGGCCACCGCGCCCCGGAGGCCATATCCCGGGCGCTGCAAGCGGCGGGTGCCAGCGTCTCGGCCCAGGCCGTGCTGGAAGCGGAGAACAGCCTGAACGTGAGGGATCTTGGCGAGCTGGTGGAGTCGCTGGCTAACCCCTCCAGGAGGTGGGCCATGGAACGCCTGTCCAGGGCGGCCAGGCGCCAGGAGGTGTTCCTCAGGGGGCCTCTACTCCCAGCGCACATGGCAGTTGTCTGGGTGTCCGCCCCTCGCTCCGCCAGGAGCGCCCGCTCACTGGAAACCGTGGTCGCAGCCCTCTCCAGGGCCGGGGTGCGGGTGGTGGCCGTGTCCGCTCTCGATAGCAGCGCGCTGCTAGGGGCTGCCCGGGGCGTCTCCACGGTGGACTGTGTCGATATGGCAGTGGGGCAGGCCGCCATGGTATTTGCCCTGGCTGGCTCTGACGGTCACTGGGGACTGGGGGAGGACGCCCTGGGGCCACTCCCGGTACCGGGTGAACCACAGTGAGAGTGAGGGTGATCATTCCCGCCCGCAACGAGGCGGGTACAATAGGGGCCACAGTGAGGGCCGCCAAGGATATCCCGCAGGTAACCGGCGTTGTGGTGGTGGACGATGGCTCATCTGACTCTACCGGCCAGGAGGCACGGCTGGCGGGCGCGGAGGTAAGGAGGGCCCCCAGGCGGCTGGGAAAGGGCGGGGCCCTGAGCCTGGGGTTGCGTGACCTCACAGAGGACGCCGTTCTTCTCATCGATGGTGACCTGGGCACTGAGGCAAGGGGGGCAGGGGCCATCCTGGAGCCGCTGGTGGCGGGGGAGGCTGACATGTGCGTGGGCCAGGTTAGAGGGCTGGGTCCAGGCGGCCTGGGTGTTGCCCGGGGCATCGCCTCCTGGGGCCTCAGGCTGCTCACCGGCAAGACCCTGGCGTTCCCTCTGTCTGGCCAAAGGGCCCTGACAAAGGAGTTGGTGACGGCAGTGACCCCCTTGTCCCGGGGGTTCGGCGTGGAGGTGGGCCTCACAGTGGATGCTATAAGGCGGGGCTTCCGGGTGGTTGAGGTGCCCACGCCCATAAGGCACCGCAACACCGGCAGGGACCTGCCGGGTTTCCGCCACCGGGCAGGCCAGTGCTGGGACATCATCCTAGTGTTCGCCTCCAGGGGGCTTCTCCGGTGGTTCAAGCCTTGAAGGCCTTTGCCATCGGGCTGGTGGTTGGGGCCTTTTTTTCCACGCTCCTCCGGGAGCCTCTCCTTGACGCCCTGAGGAAGCCTGTGGCCATGGCGGAGAACTACCGCGGGGAACGGATACCTGCCCTATCAGGGCTTCTTTTTGTTTTCGCGCTGCTTGCATCCCTGCCCCTCATGGCTGTGCTGGCGGTGGATCCCCTGCCCCTGTTCCAGTTCAGCGGGGCCGTAAGCGCCATGGCCCTGGTGGGCCTAGTCGACGATGTGCTGGGGGGCAAGGGGCCCCGGGGGTGGAGGGGACACCTGGGCGCCCTGGGAGAAGGCCACATTACCTCCGGCATCCTCAAGGCGTTGGCCGGTGGCCTCCTTGGCCTGGGACTGGCCGTTTCAAGGCCATCCAGCCCCGGGTTTTGGGTACTAGATGCCGTGGGTTTCGCCCTTTTCACCAACGCACCTAACCTCCTGGATGTGAGGCCCGGGCGTGCTCTCAAGGGCTTCTTCCTGGCCTACCTCGGATTGCTTGCATGGCAGGGGCCCTGGAGCCTCTCCTTCAGCGCCCCCCTCCTCGGAGGCCTGCTGGTCTACGCCGGGCAAGACCTGCGTGGACGCGTCATGATGGGTGATGTAGGGTCAAATGCCCTGGGGGCCGCCCTGGGCTTCATCTTCGTGATGGGCCCCCCTGCCGGCAAACCCTGGGTGGTGTCATTTCTCCTCCTGTACCACTACCTTGCGGAGCGTCACTCCCTATCCCGCCTCATAGAGGGCCTGCCACTTCTTCGCTGGGCTGATAGCCTGGGAACCAGAGGAAGAAAAGGAATCGATGAAGCCAGTGAAGAATAAACCGGAGAAGGCCGGTGAGGGTTCCCCTCGCGCAGGCCTGTTTTCCGGAACCTGCTTTGGCCCGCCAGAGCCGCCTTCTCGACGGGGAAGAGTCTAGCCAGACCAGACTCCGGTGCAGCCCGGGCTGACAGGCTCAGGCCGTACACGTGCCCCCCGCTAGGGGGCCGAGTTCCTTTGGGGATGCAGGAGCCCAGGTTGGTAGGACTAGAGAACAGGGGCCCTTTTCGCTGGGAATCGGCCCTGAGGGGGTTTGGCGCTTTTGAGTGACAGGCAGGTTGTATTTGATGAAGAGCGCTGCAAGGCATGCGGCCTGTGCGTTGATGTATGTCCCAGGAAGATCATCTATCTCTCGGATCGCCTCAACAGGCAAGGCTATCACCCGGCCACCGTATCTGAACAGGACAAGTGCACGTCGTGCGCGCTGTGTGCCCGGATGTGCCCGGACGTGGCCATCGAGGTCTACAAACCGGGCCGTTCCTGAAAGAGGGGGGAATGTCGTGGCCGATGTTACCCTGGCCGTCGGAAACGAGGCCATCGCCGAGGCTGCCATCAGGGCGGGATGCCGCTACTTCTTTGGCTATCCCATCACACCCCAGAACGAGCTACCTGAGTACATGTCCAAGAGGCTGCCCGAGGTCGGAGGGGTGTTTGTTCAAGCGGAAAGCGAAGTGGCCGCCATTAACATGGTGTTTGGCGCCTCCGCCGCAGGAGGGAGGGTGATGACCTCATCCTCAAGCCCCGGTGTGAGCCTAAAGCAGGAGGGCATTTCCTACATGGTGGGGGCGGAGCTGCCCTGCGTAATCGTCAACATGATGAGGGCAGGCCCCGGGCTCGGAGGGATCCAGCCGGCCCAGTCCGACTACTACCAGGCTACAAGGGGTGGTGGTCACGGGGACTACCGCTGCCTGGTGTATGCGCCTGCCTCGGTCCAGGAGATGGTGGACCTCACGGGCCTTAGCTTCCAGAAGGCGGACGAGTACCGTAACCCCGTGATTATCCTGGGCGATGGTATGCTGGGCCAGATGATGGAGCCGGTGCAGTTCCCTGAGATGGTCCAGGGGCCCTTCCCTGAGAAGCCCTGGGCGACCACGGGCCGCAAGGGCGGCCCGCAGAGGGTCGTCACATCCATCAATCTCCAGCCCGACGAACTGTACCAGCATAATCTCAAGCTACAGGCTAAATACGACGATATGAAGAACAGGGAGACACGCTCGGAGGTCTGGGGCCCCCGCGACGCGGAGATCTATGTGGTGGCCTACGGTACGATGGCCCGCATATGCCAGGCAGCCGTGGGGAGGGCCCGGGAGGAAGGGATCCCCTGCGGTCTGGTGAGGCCCATCACACTGTGGCCCTTCCCTGATAAGATCCTGGAGGGTCTCCCATGTGCCCGGGCGTTCCTGGCGGTGGAGATGAGCATGGGCCAGATGGTAGATGATGTCCGGCTGGCCGTATGTGGGAAGGCCCCTGTTCACTTCTTCGGGAGGGCCGGCGGCGTGGTCCCGAAGCCCGGCGAGATCCTGGAGGAGATCAGGAAGGTCGCCAGGTCGCTGGAAGGGGGCGGGCTGGATGGATAAGGTGTTCTCAAGGCCCCGCTCCATCAAGGACACGCTCATGCACTACTGCCCAGGGTGTACCCACGGGATAGTGCACAGGCTCATCGCAGAGGCCGTTGAGGATATGGGCCTGGAGGATACGACCATCGGCATAGCGCCGGTGGGCTGCGCGGTGTTTGCCTACAACTACCTGGATTTCGACTTCATACAGGCTGCCCACGGCAGGGCGCCAGCGGTCGCCACAGGGGTGAAGCGGGTCCTGCCGGAGCACACGGTCTTCACCTACCAGGGCGACGGGGATCTGGCTGCCATAGGCACGGCGGAGATAGTGCACGCGGCCATGAGGGGCGAGAACATCACCGTGATATTCGTCAACAACGCCATCTATGGCATGACAGGGGGGCAGATGGCTCCCACCACCCTGGTGGGCCAGAGGAGCACCACCTGCCAGAAGGGACGAGAGGCTAAGGTGTCAGGATACCCTATAAGGGTGTCCGAAATGCTCTCCCAGCTGGATGGCGCGTGCTACATAGAGAGGGTTGCCTGCGACACCCCAGCCCACGTAAGAGCCGCCGGCAAGGCCATCCGCAAGGCCTTCAGCGCCCAGGTGGAGGAGCGGGGCTTTTCTATGGTGGAGGTGGTCGCCACCTGCTCCACCAACTGGGGCATGAACCCGCAGGAGGCCCTGGTGTGGCTCAAGGAGAACATGCTCCCCGCCTACCCCTTGGGGGTTTACAAGTCTTGGAAGGATGCTGGCTCATGACGCACGAGGTACTCATAGCGGGCTTTGGCGGCCAGGGTATCATGGCCATGGGCACCCTCCTGGCCTATGCGGGGATGCTGGAGGAAAAGAACGTATCATGGTTGCCCTCTTACGGGCCTGAGATGAGGGGAGGCACGGCCTACTGCATGGTGGTAATCTCCGGCGAGCCCGTTACAAGCCCACTGGTGACAGAGCCCACTGCAGTCATAGTGATGAACAACCCCTCCCTTGAGAAGTTCGAGTCGTGGGTGAGGCCGGGGGGCCTCCTGGTGCTAAACACGTCCCTGGTAGACCTGGCGCCCGAGAGAAGCGATATCAGGATCATACGGGTTCCCTGCAACGAAATAGCGGAGGGCCTGGGTTCAGGGAAGGTCGCCAACATGGTGGCGCTGGGGGCTTACATTAGGGCCGATTCCCCGGTGAAGACAGCCTCTGTACTGCAATCGCTTAGGATGGCTCTTCCGGAGCGACACCATAGGATGATACCCATGAACGAAAAGGCACTGGTCATGGTTGCCGAGCAGGCTGAGCCCAGTCTCACCTAAGGAGGAGGAGAGGGTCCATGCAGGAAGGGACCAAGAGTGTCGTAACCGTAGATGAGATAGAGAACCTCCTGGTCCAATTGCCCGGTGTCATAAGCGCCAGGATCGTGGTGAATGACTGGGGAGCGGTGGAGGAAGTACACATCCTGGCCAGCGATGCGAGGAGCCCAAAACAGGTCGTCAGGGACGTTGAGAGTTCCATGGCGGCCAAGTGGGGCCTCTACGTGGACCATAAGAAGATCAGCGTCGCCCAGATCGCGGGCACTGGTGGACACCTTGCCCCTTTTAGACTGAAGCTCATTAATGTTGAGATGTCGGCGGATACTGTGAGCGGGAGGATTAAGGCCAGCGTCACTCTGGGGCGCACGGACCAGGAGGGGGTTGTGTGCCGCGGCGAGTGCGAGGGACCGTGCGCCAAGAACTTCGTCCACCGTGTGTTCGGAGAGGCAACCATTGATGCCTTGAACCGAGCGGTGGACCCGGGGAATGGTATCACCCTGGAGAGCGTGGAGGTGCTGAACACCGGGAGCCGCCATGTGGCCCTCTCAGTTGTGGTTCTTGTCTCCCAGCGGGGGCACGAAGAAGTCCTGGTTGGTGCCGTACCGGTACGCGCCGACGCATCCGAGGCTGTGGTGAAGTCAGTGCTGGACGCGGTGAACCGGAGGATATCCAAGCTGGTGTTAAAGGGCCGGCGGGTGGCAGGGGCGCTAGGAGGGGAAAGTTCCCAGTGATCATGTGGCGACCCGGAAGGGTGGCCCGGGTACTCCGTGAACAGGATGACATCGAGGAACTAGAGGTACAGGTGGACGGCAAGAGCGAGAGGGCCCTCAACTACCCGGTGCTCACCGGCCGGGCCCTCCCAGGGGACACGGTAGTCCTGAACACAACCGCTGCCAGGCTTGGCCTGGGCACTGGGGGCTACCACTTCGTCCACTGGATCCAGGGCAGGACCCCCGAGGCCCGGATCCCTGGACACGTTATGAAGATGAGGTACACTCCCCTCCAGGTAGCGTGCCTTGCCGTGGAGAGCCCAGAAAGCCCTTTCCACGGCTTTCTGCTTGATGAGGATGACCTCGGGGGTATGCCCGTTGTGGCCGCCAGCCTCCACAGTCAGGTAGGCCCTGCTGCGGCCGGCATAAAGGCCAGAAGCCCGCACCTGCGGGTGGCCTACATCATGACCGACGGTGGCGCGCTGCCCATGGCCTTCAGCGACAACGTACGGGCCCTGAGGCATGCAGGTCTCCTGGACGTCACCATCACGGCAGGCCACGCCTTCGGCGGCCAGATGGAGGCCGTCAATCTTCACAGTGCGCTCCTGGCAGCGAAGATGGCAGCACGGGTGGATGTGGCTATAGTCTCCATAGGTCCCGGCGTGGTGGGAACGGGCACGCCCCTGGGCACCACTGCCCTGCAGCAGGGCGAGGCACTGAACGCTGCCGTTGCCCTGGGGGGGAGGCCCATCGCCGTGCCCAGGGTGGGTTTTTCCGATCCCAGGCCCCGGCACCAGGGACTCAGCCATCACACACTGACAGTCCTTGGCAGGGTGTTCCTGGGACATTGCATTGTGGCGCTGCCCCTGGAGGCCAGGGGCACCCCAATTCCCGCGGCACTCTGGCGGGGGGGGATCACGTCCAAGCACAGGATCATACTGGATGACGGCCAGGCCGCCGTGAGGCTCCTTGAGGAACTTGGGGTGCCGAGCACCTCCATGGGCAGGGACCCCAGTGCAGAACCCCTTTTGTTCCTCGCGGCGGGAGCCGCCGGTAGGCTCGCTGCGCGGCTGGCAAGGAAGGAGTGACCCATCTTGAGCACTGTGGAGAGGCTCCTGGAGGGCCATGAGGTGTTCCGCGGGCGCATGCTGGCGTTGCGCGTGGACACAGTGACCACGCCATCCGGCCTGACCGCCACCCGGGAGGTGGTGGATCACCCGGGGGCTGTGGCGGTGGTTGCCCAGGAACCCGGGGGGTGCCTAGTACTTGTAGGGCAATACCGCTACGCTGTGGGAGAGGAACTCCTAGAGATCCCCGCGGGGAAGATCGACCCCGGGGAAGACCCGGAGTGCACAGCCAGGAGGGAACTGGAGGAGGAGACGGGCTACAAGGCGGGGACCATCAGGAAGGTGTTGTCCTTCTACACCAGCCCGGGCTTCTCCAACGAGGTCATTCACCTCTACTTCGCCCAGGACCTAGCTAGGGGATGCGCCAGCCCTGGCTCCGATGAGGAGGTGGTGGTGCACCTCCTCAGCCCCGAGAGAGCCCTGGAGATGGTAGCCTGCGGCGAGATCCGGGATGCCAAGACCGTGACGGGCATCCTCCTCTGGGCAAGGCTGCCATGAGGTGCCTGGCTGACCTCCATGTCCACCTAGGACGAGCCGGCAGCGGCCCGGTAAAGGTCACCGCTTCTGGGGACCTCACACTAAGGAGGGTCCTCGAGTCCTGCCACAGTCCAAAGGGCCTGGAGATGGTGGGAATCGTGGATATGGCCTGCCCGGGGCCCCTTCTTGAAATGGAGGCTCTCATTGACGGAGGGGAGCTCCAGGGGCTGCAGGAGGGAGGCTTTCGCTTCCGTGATGCGGTTACGCTGATCCCTGGGGCTGAGGTAGAGGTCCTCTTCCATGCGCACCCTGTCCACGCCCTCGTCTACGTTCCTGACCTGGAGAGCCTCAAGGGCCTTGGCCGGTGGTATGCCTCTCATGCCCGGAACCCGTCCCTAGGCGTCCAGCGGGTGGGGGATGGCGACGCGTTCCTCCGGGAGGCATCGCCCCTGGGAGTCATAGTCCAGGCCCACGCCTTTACCCCCTTCAGGGGTTACTACGCGGCTGAGGGCCGCCTGGGGGACCGGCTCAGGTTCATTACTGGCCTGGAACTAGGCCTCAGCGCCGACACCCAGATGGTAGGGGGCATTGAAGAGCTCCAGGGTGTGACATTCCTCTCCAATTCCGATGCCCACTCCCTGAGGGCCCTTGGGAGGGAACACAACCTGTTAGAAGTCCGAACAGCGAGCTTCTGCGAGCTGGCAAAGGCCCTGAGGCAGGAGGGTGGGCGCGCTGTCATAGCCAACTTCGGTCTTGACCCGCGCCTGGGGAAGTATCACCGCTCGCACTGCCATGGCTGCGATACCACTTTCCTGGAACCCCCGCCGGTGCTTGCCTGTCCCCGGTGCGGGCGGCACGCACTGGTTCAAGGGGTGCTCGACAGGGTCACGGCAATAGCAGGCAAGCCCCAGGGAGCCGCGGGATCCCGGCCCCCCTACCATCACCTCATACCCCCTTACATGGTGCCCGGCGTGGGTCCCAGAACCCTAGAACGCCTCGTCAATCTCTTCGGCAGTGAGATGGCAATCGTGCACAAAGCCACCAGGCAGGAAATCCTCCAGGCCCTGGGTGAACCCCTGGCCTCGGGACTGTGGAGCGCCCTCAGGGGCCAGCGCGAGGTGACGCCGGGGGGCGGGGGGGTCTACGGCCAGGTGCGATAACCCCGGGCTTCCGTAACCTACCCGCCGTTTCGCCTGTGCCAGATTGCCTCCTTTCCCTGGGAGTACGGTCATAACGGTCCTTCCCGTGCCATACCATCTACCAGAGGTCCGAGGGGGGGTTGGCTGGACTATGGCGTGGGGGCTATCCAGGGAGGAGCAGTGGGATATACAGTTGGGGGAGGGGGTAATCCTCACCTTGGGGATTGTTACCCTCCTAGTCATGGGGGTGGTGGCTGGCGCCCTGGCTGTGAATCACCTTGAGGCGGGACAGCGTCAGGAGCTCTACGCCCTGGTTGACAACTTCGTCTACGGCATGGCCCACGAACCCTGGAAGCTCAACCCCTCCGGCATCCTGTCCAAGTCCCTGGCGGGAAGCCTCAAGACTGCGGGTGCCCTGTGGCTCCTAGGCCTCACAGTGGTGGGCATTCCCGTGGTTTGCCTCATCACCTTGGTTCGCGGGTTCCTGTTGGGGTTCACCGTGGGTTTCCTGGCCTTCGAGATGGGGTGGAAGGGTGTTGTGCTCTCCTTGGCCTCTGTGTTCCCCCAGAACCTGCTGGCAGTGCCCGCCCTGCTGGTGCTAGCCATTTCCTCAGTCTCCTTCTCCCTGTACCTGGTGAGACGTCGCTCCAGCAGGATCCCGCTGGCTAAGGAGTTCACCCGTTACAGCATGATCGCCCTGGCCTGCTGCGTGGCCCTGGTGGTCTCGTGCGTAATAGAGGCCTACCTGGTGCCCCCCCTGATGACCTGGGTTTCCCGGCTGCTGTCCTGAGTGAGCTGCTGCCCCTGGGTTCTAAATCGCCTTTTGTCCACATAGGCATACTACTGGCGCGGCCTTGAGCAAATAGCCCCCATGTGGTGGACATTAGCAATTCGGGAAGGATTTTCCGTTATTATGTTGAATAGGCGAGAATACGTTGGACAATACTGGTAGTAGGGGTTTTGGGAGGATCATTCCCCTCGTTCTCATTCTTTTTCCGTAAAGGAGATGCCCGGAGTGCAGAACCTCATACTGGAATTCATTGATTACCTGGGCAAAGAGAAGGGCTTGGCCGATAATACACTGGAATCCTACTCCCGCGACCTGCGCCAGTACTCCTCCTTCCTGGAGAACGACGGAGGCGGGTCACTTAAGGATGCCGAGCGGGCTACAATCATATCATACTTGCTTCACCTCAAGAAGCAGGGGAAGGCCGCGGCCACCATCGCCCGGCGCCTGGCTGCGCTGAAGTCCTTCTACCAGTTTCTCCTGGAGCAGGAGTATGTTAAGGCCGACCCCACTTCCAACCTGGAATCACCCAAGCTGGAGAAGAGACTGCCCAAGGTACTTACGGTGAAGGAGGTGGAGACCCTCCTGAAACAGCCGAACTCCGCCACCCCCGCCGGCTTGAGGGACAAGGCCATGCTGGAGCTCCTCTACGCTACGGGGATCAGGGTTTCCGAGCTCATCTCCCTTGACCTTGGGGACGTCAACCTTGACATGAGTTTTGTGCGTTGTACAGGAAAGGGCGCTCGCGAGCGCATAGTCCCCTTGGGATCCATAGCCCAGAGGAATGCCCGCGAGTATCTCGAACGCGGCAGGCCCAGGCTCCTGAAGCAGCCCGACCAGCCCGCGCTCTTCGTGAACCATCACGGGCGCCGGCTCACCCGCCAGGGCTTCTGGAAGATAGTCAAGAAGTATGCGGATGTCGCGAAGATCAAGAAGCACATTACCCCTCACACCCTCCGGCATTCCTTCGCCACCCACCTCCTTGAGAACGGCGCCGACCTGAGGTCGGTCCAGGAGATGCTGGGGCACGCAGATATCTCTACGACCCAGGTGTATACCCATGTCACCAAGGGAAGACTGAAAGAGGTCTACGCCAGGACTCACCCCCGGGCGTAATCGTAATAATCATCACTTGGGCGTTAGACCCGAGCGGCACCTGATGCCGCTCTGTTCTTGCGCCCGGCATGGGCGAGTACTAGCGGGTGAAAGTCCCGTGAGGAGGGTGACTCCGCACACCCTCTAGCCGAAGGCAAGGGTGTCCGTCGGGTCCACGCCGGGCTGCGCCACTTGGTGGTGTCCAGCAAACGCCGGCATGGGGGAGGGAAACGCCTGCCAACCGGAGAAAGCCTGAAGGGGCCTTCACTGAGCGAGGACCCAAGCGGGCTGTATGAGCCGAATGCGCGACCCTCCGGACCATGAACCCTCTTGGGAGTGTCTCTGGAACGGCTGCCTGTTTTGCGGGCTCTAGCAAATTGGCTGCCTGACGGCATCAGGGAGGCCTCAAGGAGGCTAGTGCGGTGGATCTGGTAGTCGCTAAAGGCAATCACTTCGACATGGGTCTTGCTATCGGCCGGGCGGCCCGGGAGAAGATATCCAGGGCGGTGGACTACTATCGCCTGGTGCTGGTGGAGGAGGGGCTACCAGAGGGATGGGTCATTCCAGCGAGCTATCTTGAGGCCGCCGGAGAGGACTTCCCTGGCTACGTTGAGGAGATTATGGGGATGGCTCGCGGGTCGGGGCAGGATTTCGAGACTCTATTCCTCCTGAATTCCTTGGAGGAGGCCCTTACCGTACCGGCGCCCAGTGCCTGCACCAGCCTTGGCTTTCTCCGAGAAGGCGAGGCCTACTTAGGTCACAACGAGGACTGGTACCGGGAGGATTCTCATCATGCCATCCTCATCCACGGGCGGCCCAAGGGCAAGCCGGAGTTCGTCAGCGTGACAGCGGCCCCCTTCCTCCCGGCCGTTGGGATGAACGAATGCGGCGTTGCCCAGGGAATTAATAGTGTGTCCTGCCGGGATAGACGACCGGGCGTTCCAATTATGTTCTCTTCCCGGGCGGTGCTGGAGGCCGAGAACATAGACGAGGCAATAGCCAGAGCGCTACCGCCTCGGAGGGCGGGCGGCTATAACCACCTGTTGGTCTCAGCCGAGGGCAGGCTGGGCAACCTCGAGACGTCCGCTTGTCAACACCACTTTGCCCCGGAGGACCGGAGTACCTTCCACACTAACCACTATGTCTCACCGGCAATGGCCCCCTTGGAGCGGGGTCCCTCCAGGTCATCGCTTTCGAGGTATTCCCGGTGCAGAGAGCTCAGGGAGACTCTTGAAATGAATGAGAACCCAGTAAAGGCCATTACGGAGGTCCTGCGGGACCACGGGGAATACCCCTACTCCATCTGCAGGCATCCGCAGGGAGAGGGAATAACAGTGAGGGCCACTATCTTCTCGCTAGTCTTTGACGTCCGCTGCTTCCATGTGTGGGTAACGGAGGGGAATCCCTGTTTAGGCGATTTCCAGCTCTACACAGGTCTTGGCTAACCCGTTCTCGGGACTGGGTGAAGCCCAGAACCGGTTGCATTATAGCGTATCGCATCTGGCACCCGCCTGTAAAGAGGTGGGAGCAGGGCATTGAAGGCCCTAGGGGCATTGGAGGCGTGGACGGACACTGGAGCCATACAGGTGTGGGCCCTCTGCTTCCATGTGCGATATATCCCCCACGAGCCTGGTCTTGACCCCAGCCTCCCCAATGTGGGGAGTCCTTAGGCAAACCACGGGCCAGGCTAGGGCTTCGGGCCAAGACGGCACCGGGATGCCGTCATCACAATGCGCTAGGTGCCCAGCCACGAGGGGCTCCTAGGGTGCCTGCCGGTAGTCACAACGGCACTGTTGCGGTAAGCAGGATGGAAGAGGCGCACTGATCGTTCTCTCTGCCTTGCCATCCCCGCCCCGGCCCTTTGCATCCAGCACTGGGAAGTTCGAGGTAGAGCGATGCTCTCAAGGCTTGCCGCATATTGGGCCTCCCCCTGTAATGGGGCATGAGAACACACATAGCAGGAGCCTGGTCAGGAGGAGCAGCTGAGGATGAAGGTTCGCCGGGTAATCATGGTTGTTCTGGACAGCGCCGGTGTGGGGGAGATGCCCGACGCTGCCTCCTACGGTGATTCCGGTGCGAATACCCTGGGGAATCTCGCCCTGCGTGTGGGAAGCCTTGACCTTCCCAACCTGGCAGCTATGGGACTGGGCAGGGTCCTTTCGCTCCCTGGTGTGTCACCGGAGGCCTTCAGGTCCCCAGGGGGCTGGGGCAGGTGTGCCGTGGCCTCGCCCGGCAAGGACACCATTACCGGGCACTGGGAGATGATGGGGATCATACTGGAGAGGCCATTCCCCACCTATCCCCAGGGGTTTCCCCTAGAGGTGATGGAGACCTTTGCCAGAACAGCCGGGAAGCCAGCCTTGGGAAACAAGGTAGCCTCGGGCACTGAGATCATACAGGAACTGGGGGACCTTCACGTGCTTACGGGCCGCCTCATCGTCTATACCTCCGCCGACAGCGTGTTCCAGGTAGCCGCGCACGAGTCCGTCTTACCCCCGGAGGCCCTGTGGGGACTGTGCCGGGCCATGCGGGATGCCCTCACTGGTCCTCATGCTGTGGGAAGGGTCATAGCCCGGCCCTTTACAGGGACAAGCGGCAACTACCGCAGAACCGTGAGGCGCAAGGACTTTCCCGCGGCGCCCCCTCACGAGACGGTCCTGGATCGCCTGGTGGATTCTGGTATTGCTGTGACAGGCATTGGCAAGATCGGGGACCTCTTTGCCATGCGGGGCATCTCCAGGAGTGTACCCACCCGGTCAAACCTCGAGGGCATCCGGGCATTGGAGGACTTCGCCCAGAACGGGCTGGGGTTCTGTTTTGCCAACCTCATCGATTTTGACATGCTCTATGGACACAGGAACGATGTCGAAGGCTACTGGGGGGCCCTCCGTGAGTTTGACCAGGGGCTGGAGCGCCTCCTCAAGGCATTAAGGCCCGGAGACTACCTGGCAGTCACTGCTGACCACGGGTGCGACCCCACCTTTCCCGGGACCGACCATACCAGGGAGTACGTCCCCATCCTGGCCAGGGGGGGCAAGAGGGAGGCAGACCTCGGGACCAGAGCCACCCTGGCGGACCTCGGAGCCTTTGCCTGCCAGGCCTTGGGGGTTCCCTGGGAGGGGCCAGGCCAGGGCTTTCTGGGGGATCTGGAGGGGGAGGGGGACACTTGAGAGCCGTTGACATAATAGCGAAGAAGCGGGATGGGCTGGAGCTTGGGCCAGGGGAGATAGCCTTTGTTGTGGAGGGCATAACCTCTGGCATCATTCCCGACTGCCAGGCAGCCGCCTTCCTTATGGCCACGTACCTCAGGGGGTTGAACCTGGAGGAGACCCTGGAGCTCACCTTACGGATGGCCACATCGGGGGGGCCGCTCCCCCAAGGGATGCCCTTCTTCCTGGACAAACACAGCACAGGGGGTGTGGGGGACAAGGCCACCCTGGTGGTGGGTGCCTTGGTTGCCGCCTGCGGAGTCCCGGTGGGCAAGATGTCTGGCAGGGGGCTGGGCCATACCGGGGGCACCATAGACAAGCTGGAGTCCATACCCGGTTTCAGGCCGGGCATGGACCGGCAGGGGTTCCTCAGGATCCTTGACCGGGTGGGCTTTGCTATCCTGGCCCAGAGCCAGGATATGGCCCCCGCTGACGGGCGGATGTACGCGCTCCGGGATGTTACAGCCACCGTGGACAGCATCCCGCTGATAGTCTCCTCAGTGGTATCCAAGAAGCTTGCCACTGGAGCAGCCGGGGTGGTATTTGACATCAAGGCAGGGGATGGAGCCTTCGCCAGGGATTTAGAGGGTGCTTTTTCCCTGGCCAGGACCATGGTGGAGGTTTCCACCAGGACTGGTCTCCGCTCCAGCGCGGTTGTCAGCGGTATGGAGCAGCCCCTGGGCAGGGCCGTGGGTAATGCCTTGGAGGTCAAGGAGGCCTTGGAATGCCTGGCAGGCCGGGGGCCCCAGGACCTGGAGGCCGTCTGCCTGGACCTGGGCGTGAGGATGCTGGGGCTGGCCGGGTGGGAACCCACCAAGGCACGGGGCTCCCTGGAGGATGCACTCTACAATGGCCAGGGCCTGGACAGGTTCCGGCAGATGGTACACGCCCAGGGGGGGACCCTGGGAACGGGAGAGACAGGGTCTTATCTCCCCAGGGCGGGGGCGGTGGTGGAGATGAAGAGCCCTGTCTCCGGGTTTGTCAAGTCAATAGGCGCCCGGGCGGTGGGAGAAGCCGCCATGCTCCTTGGCGCGGGGCGCACCCAGAAGGACCAGCCCGTGGACCCCGCTGTAGGGGTGGTCCTGTTGAGGAAGATAGGGGACAGGGTAGGCGAGGGAGAAGGGCTTTGCCTAGTACACCACAGGCAGGGGCACGGCCTTGCTGAGGCCCTGGCCCGGCTTGGCGATGCCTTTGCGTTTTCGGAGGAGACAGTAGACCCACCGCCGCTCCTCTTGGGCTGTGTCCCCGCATAATACCCCTCGGCCCCCGGGCAAGATAGCCGGGGGTGATTCCTTTGGCGAAGATCGCTATCGCTGTGATGCTCCTTGTGGCCCTGACTCTGCCTGTCAACGCCGGGCCGGGGCTCCCCGAGGGCATGGAACTTGATTCCCCCTCCGCAGTGCTAATGGATGCCGGGAGCGGGCAGTTCCTTGTCGCCCACAACCCCGATGAGCCCCGGGCGCCGGCAAGCCTCACCAAGATCATGACCCTGGCCCTGGCATTTGAGGCCATCAAAGAGGGCAGGGCCTCCCTGGATGACATGGTGGTGGTGAGCCCCGGGGCTGCCTCCTATGGCGGCACGACCATCTTCCTCGAGGTAGGAGAGCGGATTCCCCTCAGGGACCTCCTCCTGGGGATCGCCGTGGCATCAGGCAATGATGCCAGCGTGGCCGTGGCGGAATACCTGGGGGGCAGTGAGGAGGCCTTTGTCCACATGCTGAATGAGAAGGCCCGGGCGCTGGACATGGAGAACACCCTGTTCAGAAATCCCCACGGCCTAGACGAAGAGGGCCACTACACCACGGCAAGGGACACGGCAATACTCTGCCGCTACGCCACGACCTTTCCGGGGCTCCTGGAGATGACCCGCATCTATGAGGAATACCTGCGAGACGGTGCCACGTGGCTGGTAAACCGGAACCGCCTGGTAATCTTCTACGACGGGGCCGATGGCCTGAAGACAGGCCATACATCCCTAGCCAAGTACTGCCTGGCCGCCACGGCCAAGCGGGATAACCTGCGTCTTGTCAGTGTGGTACTGGGGGCGGACACCTCGGACATGCGCTTCCAGGATACCCGGACCCTGCTCAACTACGGCTTCGCTCACTTCCAGGCCCACCCCGTGGCAAGCGAGGGTGATGCCATACGCAGGGTCAAGGTGTGGCTGGGTGTCTCAGAAGAGGTGGATGCCCTGGCCGGAGAGGATCTCGCCCTCACCCTCCCCAAGGGGAGGGACGTCACCATTGAACAGCGGGTGGAGGTGCCTGGCTCAGTCCTGGCCCCTCTGAAGAGGGGTGAGCCCTTGGGTGAGCTTGTCATCAGCGTGGAGGGGCAGGATGAGGCCCGGGTAACACTGGTGGCAGCCGAGGATGTGCCCAGGGTCACACTGTTTCCCCTGGCGTGGAGGTACCTGCAGGGGCTCTGGGCGTTTCCGTAAGCAGACTTCCATACAGCAAAACTTGGTTGCTCCAGAAGGAACACCGGGCCTTGGCAAAGAATACATTGCCCTTGGCTCGGTCATTCTTTGCTGGGGAAGGGGATCGAATGTGAAAGTCAAGCCTGCCTTGGAGTGTTTCTTCAACCCAGAGGGCTGCGCTGTGGTGGGCGCATCCCGTGACCCGTCCAAACCCGGCCACCAGGTACTGAAGGCCATGATGCAGGCAGGCTACCGGGGGAGCCTGTTTGCGGTAAACCCTGGAGAGCGGGAGATCATGGGACTTGAGTGCTACCCGGACATCAGTTCCATTCCAGGCCCAGTTGAGCTGGCAGTCATGTGTGCTCCCTTGCGCGTGCTGGATTCCTTCGTGGTAGACATGCAGCAGAGGGCCAGGACACGGGGGGACCTGGGAGGTGTGGTTTGCACCACCGCGGGGTTTGCCGAGGAGGGCACCCTCGAAGGTGTCGCCCGTCAGGAGGCATTGGCAAGGGCATGCCGGGAGGTCTCAGTGAGGCTGATGGGCCCGAACTGCATCGGGGTGATAGACACCCTTAATGGTGTGGATACTACTTTCCTCCTGGGTACGGACTACCAGCAGGGCGGCATAAGCGTAATAAGCCAGAGCGGGGCTATAGGTGCCTGGCTGGTGCAATCATGGTCCACCCACGCCGCGCCGGTGGGTTTTAGCAAGTTCGTGAGCCTAGGGAACACCGCCGACGTTGATGTGAGAGAGGTCCTGGAGTACCTCAAGGAGGATGAGAGCACCCGGGTAATAGGGATGTACCTCGAGGGCGTCAGGGACGGGAGGGGCCTGGTGGAAACCATGGGCAAGGTGGCCAGGGAGAAAACCGTACTTGTCTTGAAGACTGGGCGCACGCTCCAGGGGGTAGAGGCGGCGCGATCCCATACCGGCGCCATGGCAGGGCAGGACAGGATCTGGGACAGTGCCTTCCGGCAGCACGGTGTGGTAAGGGTTCAGACCGTGGAGGATCTCCTGGACAGCCTGAGGGCCTTCGACCGCCTGCCTGACCCACCCAATGACCGTGTGTTCGTTCTAACTCATGCTGGGGGGCCTGGTGTCTACTCAGTGGACTTCTTCTCTTCCTGGGAGGGGATGGGAATGGCCACGGTCTCCCCTGACACCAAGGATGCCCTCAGGTCCATGCTCCCACCCATCGCCGCTGTGTGCAGGCCGGAGGGGCATACCGACATGACCGCCTCCGCCACAGCCAGGCAGTTTGGCCAGGCCGTGAATCTCCTCATGGCGGATGAGGGTGTGGGCGGCACCGTCTTCCTCTACTTCCCCACAGCTCACATGGGAGCTGAGGAGGTGGTCAACTTCATCCTCCGCGAGATGGAACTGCCCTTGAAGAAACCGTTCCTCCCTACCCTCATGGTGGGCAAGTGGGTGCGTGAGGGCAGGAGGATCCTGGAGGAGAGCGGGATACCCACATTCAATAACCCAGAGCGGGCAGGCAAAACCTTCTTGAACATGTGCAGGCGGGTGGCGACCCGTTCGGGCGCCATGAGGGAAAGGCCCCCCACCGCCCCGGTCCCAGGGGCCGCCCAGGCGGTGATAGACTCGGCCCGGTGCGCCGGCAGGCGTGCCCTCACCGAGCCTGAGTCCGCCAGGTTACTAGAATCCTACGGGGTTCCAGTGGCGCCCTGGGGAGTGGCCAAGACGGCCGAGGAGGCCCTGGCCGTGGCAAGACGGGTAGGTTATCCAGTGGCAGTGAAAGTGGTATCCCCCGGCATACCTCACAAGAGCGACGCTGGCTGTGTCCGGTTGAACATCGCCGGTGACGAGGACCTGTCTGAAGCCGTGGGCCAGGTGCTGGAGGCTGGCTCCCGGGTGCCCGGCGCCAGCATCCACGGTGTTCTGGTACAGTCAATGGTCAAAGGGGTTGCAGAGGTTATCCTAGGCGGCATCAGGGAGGTCGTGTTCGGCCCGGTTGTCATGGTAGGCCTTGGAGGGCTCCTGGCGGAGATCTGGAACGATGCCTCCTTCCGGCTGGCCCCGTTGCTGCCTGAGGAGGCTCAGGAGATGGTGGAAGAGGTGAAATCAATGGCGGTGTTGAACGGGCTCAGGGGCATGACACCGGGCGACAAGACCGCGCTGTTCCACGCTGTGCAGGCTGTGTCCCAGGCTGCGGCGTGCCCGGGGATTCTCGAGATAGACGTGAACCCCCTGGTGGTGCTGGAAGAGGGTAAGGGCGTCCTGGCTGTGGATGCCCTGGTAACGTTGGAATAACATGGGACGGCAGGAATTACCTGGAGGGCGTCGAACCCCCTAACAGGAAAACCCCAGGGGGGAGATGTCTTGAAGATCCGGTGGCAAGTGGTGGATTCGGTACTCTGTGTCAGGATCGATGGTGATCTAGACCTGTACGGGGCGGAGGAATTCCGCCGGCAAGTAGATCACGCGCTCCAAAGTAGCCAGGCCCGGGACCTAGTTGTGAACATGGCCTCCGTAGCCTTTGTGGACAGCTCAGGCCTCGGAGCGATACTGGGACGGTACAGGCGGGTCTCCCAGTGCCGGGGGCGCATGATCCTGGCAGGGCTCAAGGCCAGGGTCAGGCCAATGCTAGAGATCTCAGGGATCCAGCGGATAATCCCTGTGGCCTCCTCCGAAGGGGAGGCCCTGGATATGCTGAAGGGGGGCGCTGGCATTGGAGCCTAACCGCATGAGGCTGGAGATAAGGGCCTTCCCCGAGAACGTGGGGGTTGCCAGGGTGGCGCTGGCGGCCTTTGCCGCCCAGGGGGACTTCACCCTCACGGAGATCGAAGAGATCAAGGTAGCAGTGTCCGAGGCCGTCTCCAATGCCGTGCTACACGCCTACCCTGGCAGTGAGGGAGACGTGCTGGTCACAGCCAGCCTGGAGGAGGGCTTGCTGCACGTCGTGATCCGCGACAGGGGTCGTGGCATTGCCGACATAGCCCAGGCCCGCCAGCCCTCCTTCTCTACGGAACCAGGCCGCATGGGCCTGGGATTCGTGTTCATGGAATCCTTCATGGACCAAGTAGAGGTGTCCTCCACTCCCGGGCAGGGGACACAGGTCACCATGACGCGCAAGGCTGAGAAGGCCGGCCGCGAGCAGGCCTCCTGAGATAACCCTTGGCAGGCGTTGAACCCTCTGTCCCGGGTCACCGGGAACAGATGGACCTCCTTGCCCGGGCAAGGAAGGGAGACCAGGAGGCGCGGGCTCGCTTCGTTACAGAGAACTCCCCGCTCATATGGGGTATCGTCAGGCGGTTTGACAGGCTGGGCCACGAACCTGAGGACCTGTTCCAGGTGGGCTGCATTGGTCTTCTGAAGGCCATGGATCGCTTTGATGAGGGCTTCGGGACCCGCTTTTCCACCTACGCCTTGCCCTTGATAATCGGCGAGATACGCCGGCACATCAGGGACCAGTCACCCCTTAGGGTTCCCAGGGGAGCCAAGGAAATGGCAAGGAGGGCCTGGGTGCGCCAGGAGGAGATGGCGAATGTCCTAGGACGGGAGCCCTCAGTCTTGGAGGTCGCAACGGATCTTGGGGTATCCCCTCATGACCTGGTGGCCGCGTGGGAGGGCCTTAGACGGCCAGCCTCGCTGGCCTCCGGGGATGACAGTCCAGGCATAGAGGACGTTGTCCACGATACCTCGCAGTCAGAAAGCCTCTGGGCTACAGGGGTGGCTATCCAGGAGGTCCTCTTAGAGCTGGAGCCTCGGGAGCGGGCCGTGCTAGTCCTGCGATACCTGCGGGACAAGACCCAAGAGGAGGTCGCCCGGGCGCTAAGGATCTCCCAGGCTCAGGTATCCAGGATAGAGAAGTCTGCCCTGGAGAATGCCAGGCTTCACCTGGGAGGGGGAGACTAGGTGGGACTCGCCTATCTCATGCCGGATAGGATTAGGGACTAGGGCGAAGGACTTTTGCTGCCTCGTCCTTTCATACCGGAAGAACAGGGAAAGCCAGGTATCGAGGTATTCAAGGCTGACGGCGCCGGGTAGCATGCGTGCCTCACGAGGTCAGGAGACCAGCCATAGCCCGGGAAGGCAATCATTGATGGTCCAATCTGGCCTCCTCTATGACCTGAAGAGATTCTCCTCTACTTTGCCAGCCACGCTTTATGCCTTGCACTTTCCCGCGTTTTCTACGACAGTCACGTCAACACATCGCTGCCTGCCAATTGTGATACTCCCATGGTGTGATCGCTGTTCCGTCAAGTATTGAAGTCCTAGACTCTCCAGCATACTTGTGGTGTCTGCAGCCAGCTGGGATCCTTTTCCCTGTGTCAGTCATAGTTCATGACCACCAATTCATCGATATCGCTGCGCCGGTTCTTGTCGCAATTGATGTATCGCTTGGCCTTGACAGTCTCGACCCTGAAGCCCCTGTAAAGGTCTCTGATGAACTCAGATGCGGAGTTGCTCAGTAAGACGCGGCATCCCCGGGTGTCCAGATCTCCGAAGACGCGGGCAAGGCGTTCTTGCTGGCAGGCGTCGAAACTGCCGGGAGTATAGCTGGTGAATCTTGAGGTCTCGCTGATGGGCTGGTAGGGGGGATCAAAATAGACAAAATCCCCCGGAGCTGCCCTGCCCAGCACTATCCCAAAATCCGCCACATCGATGGCCCTGGTGTTGATCAAGGCTGATCTGGCTGCGGCCAGTACATCAACATCGGCGTACCTGGGGTTCTTGTAGCGGCCGAAGGGCACATTGAACCGTCCCTTCTTGTTCACCCTGTAAAGACCGTTGAAGCAAGTCTTGTTGAGGTAGATGAAGCGGGACGCCCTTTCCACGGGCCCCAGCGAGGTCGAGTCCAATCCCCTCATAAAGTAGTAGTATTCAGGGTTGTTCTTGTGGAGTCTAAGGAGCCTCACCAATTCCTCCAAGTGATCTCTGACCACGAGGAAGGCATTAATAAGTTCTTCGTTCTGGTCCGAGAGGTAGGCCTCGCCTGGATTGAGGTGGAAGAATACGGCTCCGGCGCCCAGGAAAGGCTCGTGATACCCCTTGAAGGTGTCAGGGAAGTATTTCTCCAATTGCCAAAGTAGTTGCCCCTTCCCGCCCGCCCACTTGAGGAAGGGTTTGGGCCTCACAGGTGCCTTGAGTGTCTCTGCATCCTTCACAGCAAGGCCCTCCCCGGCCTCCAGCCTAATCTGGGCAAAACGCCTCTTGGGTGAAAACTAGTTAGTCCTTCATCCAGTTTCGATGCTCATCCAAGGTCTTCCTCCCCCAACTCCCCATGACTAAAGCGCTAGGTTCTGGCCTAATAGCCCTCGTATCCAGGCACACCGCCACTGTCATGCCCCGGCCGGATTAAATCTCGGGCCGCGACGAATACTAGGTCTAGCGCTGGAGGGTGAGGGGATTGCCATGATCCAGCCAAGGTCCCGGATCATCGCCTTGTTCATCGTGATTACGCTGATCGCCGCGGCAGTGCTGGCCTTCTGGCACCTTGCCACCGACGGCCCCCGGGCACCGGAGCTGCCATCCCGTTCCAGGCTGGTCCTGGCTGGTGGGGGCGAGGAGGCGAAGGCAATTGCCCAGCCATGAGGTGATCCTTAAGGTTAGGGGAAAGGTCAGCGCGGAACCGGGATCCCTCTTGACAATCGGGCGCTTGGCAGAGGTCGCCGGCCAGCCCGGCTTGGCCAAGAAGGCGCGCGGCCTCATCGTTGCCAAGGCGGGTGGCCGCCACAGGGGAGCGCTGGTGCTGTCAGCCCTGGATATTGCCAGGGTGGTTATGTCCTCCCTCCCGGATGTGCAGGTGTCCCTCCTGGGCGAGGACGAGGTCGTGGTGTTGGTGGAGGCGAGGAAAACCCGGCGCCCCCTTCTTGCCTTGGTAAAGACAGTCCTGGTGGCTACAGTGCTCTTCCTGGGTTCCGGACTGGCAATAATGAACTTCCACTCCGAGGTGAGCATGGCCCAGGCCCAGGCCCGGCTCTACTGGTTTATTACCGGAGAGGCTGTTACGAGGCCCCTCATCATGCAGGTTCCCTACTCCCTGGGGATCGGCCTGGGGATTGGCCTGTTCTTCAACCACTTCCGCTGGCTCATGGGGCGTGACGAGCCCAGCCCACTGGAGGTGGAAATGTTCCTCTACGATAGGAATGTGCAGCAGTGCATCGCCTCGAGGGAGGAGGAACGGGCCGGGGAAGACACACCTTGAAAGAGGCACTGGCTGGCCTGGTTGCCATGGCGGAGGGCCTGGCCACCGGCGCAGGCTTGGTAGCACTGCTGAGCCTTCTGGACATCGTGCCGAGACTCGCCAGGCTCACAGGCACCCCTCACAGGGTCAGGACCTATGAGACCTCGATCATGCTGGGGGCGCTCCTCGCATCCCTTGCAGACACGCTGGACCTGAGCATGAGGATGCCAGAGGTGACGATGGTCGCTGTGGGTCTGTTCACAGGGGTGAGTGTGGGACTCCTGACGGCAGCTGTGGCCGAGGTGTTGAATGTGCTGCCCGTGGTGGGTCGCAGGCTCGGGGTGGAGGATAGCATGCCTTACCTGGTGGGGGCACTCCTCGCCGGCAAGACCCTGGGATCCCTATTCCAGTGGGTTTTCCCGGGCATACGTTAAGGAGGAATGGAGATGACTTGTGCCAAGGTGATGGAGGTTGTGGGGTCGTCTAAGAAAGACTGGTCCGATGCGGTGGAGAACGCTGTGGCGGAGGCCCTAAGGAGTGTGCCCAGGGTTCATGCCGTTGAGGTGATTAACATGACGGCAAACGTAGAGGGTGGGAGAATACACGAGTTCAAGGCGGACTGCAAGGTGGCCTACTCGGAGTAGGAGGGGCGGCATCGGGTGCCCAAAGCGACAAAGCAACAGGAGAAGTGCTACAAGAAGCTCAGCGGGGGGGTCACTCCCCGAAGGCCCATCATGCAAAATGCGTTGAAAGCCTTTGTTGCGGGGGGAGCCATCTCGGCCCTGGGCCAGGTGTTCTTCAGCTCGCTCCTGGCGCAAGGGTTGACCCTAAGGCATGCATCAGGCTTTACCTCGGTGATCATGATCTTCCTTGGGGCCTTCTTCACGGGGCTCGGTGTATATGACCACCTGGGTCGCATTGCCGGCATGGGTGCCGCTCTCCCTATAACGGGGTTCGCCAACTCCATCGTGGCGCCAGCGCTGGAGTTCAAGAGGGAGGGCTTCGTTCTGGGGGTTGCCGCTCGCATGTTCACCATAGCCGGGCCTGTCCTGGTCTTCGTGACCGTTGCCTCCAGTGCCATTGGACTGGTGTACTGGCTGCTATGGTTCAGGCCCTGAACCTGGCCGGGGGCCGGCCAAAAGGGGCGGGCCCCCGGTGCCTTGAGTATTACGAAAGAGACGGAAACAACTAGGGGGACAGTTCCCCGGGGGGAGGCATAGCATGGATCTCAAGCTCAAGGGCAAGCAGACCATGGTTTTCCCGGCGCCCCCCAGTATTCTTGAGACGGCCTCAGTCGTGGGCCCCCTGGAAGGCCGCGGGCCCCTGGGGGACTCATTTGACATCATCAAGGAAGACACCCTGTCGGGCCAAGACAGCTGGGAGAAGGCAGAGTGCCGCATGATGGAGGAGGCCGCCCAGCTTTGCCTGAAGAAGGCGGGACTAAGAGAAACCGATGTTGGCCTCTTCGTTGCTGGAGACCTGCTTAACCAGTGCATCAACGCCAATTTTGCCGCCCGGAACCTCTCCATACCCTTCCTGGGCCTCTATGGGGCTTGCTCGACAATGGTGGAGGCCCTCATTATCGCTGCAATGGCCGTGGAGGGGAGGTACGTCAAGTATGCCTTGGCGGCCACCTCCAGCCACCATGACACAGCTGAGAGGCAGCTCAGGTACCCCGCGGAGTTCGCGAACCAGCGCGCACCCACCGCTCAGTGGACAGTCACGGCGTCGGGGGCAGCCCTGGTGGGGTACGGCAACCGCCCAGTGATTTCCATGGCCACCATAGGGAAGGTCGTTGATCTTGGGGGCACGGACCCCAATGACATGGGCTCGGCGATGGCGCCCGCGGCGGCGGACACCATATGGCAGCACCTGCAGGACACCGGGCGCACCCCCGAGGACTACGACCTGATACTTACGGGAGACCTGGGGCAGGTAGGCACCGCGGCCATGAGGGTTCTCCTGGAGGGGGAGGGGGTGGATGTCAGCCGTGTTCACCAGGACAGCGGCCTCCTCATATTCCCCCGGGATCAAACCGACGTGAATGCCGGCGGGAGTGGCTGCGGCTGCGTGGCCGCTGCGTTCACAGGCCACATCTACAAGGGACTCCTTGAGGGAGGGCTGGCCCGGGTCCTGGTGGTAGCCACGGGGGCCCTCCATAGCCCCACCTCCGTCCAGCAGGGAGAGAGCATACCCTGCATAGCCCAAGCCGTGGTGGTGGAGGTTCCAGGACCATGAACCCGTTCTTCGCTGCCTTTCTTGTGGGCGGGGTCCTCTGTGCCTTGGCCCAGGTATTCATGGACGTGACCAAGGTCCACCCAGCCCACGTCATGGTGCTTTTCGTGATCCTGGGGGCCCTGGCCAGCGCCCTCGGTTTTTACGAGCCGCTGGTGCTGTTCGGAGGAGCCGGGGCCACGGTACCCCTCACAGGCTTCGGTCATGTCATGGTGCAGGGGACCCTGGACGCCGTCACCGCCCAGGGCCTGCCAGGCGTGCTATCCGGGGGCCTGGCGGCGGCATCGGGGGGCATCGGTTCCGCTATCATCTTTGGGTATATCATGGCACTGGTGTTCAACCCCAGGGGGTGAAGGGTTGCCGCTGGCTGGAAAGATGTCAAGGCGCCTAAGGAAGAACATGGAGCTTCTGACCCAGACCATGGGTATAGGTGAGTCCTTCGACCTCTGGGAGAGACGCTTAAGGATCGCCCAGAAGGATGCCGCCCTCATATGGGTGGATGGCCTCATCAACGACCTTGCGCTCCAGCGGGTCATAGAGAGTCTGCTCAAGCTAAAACAGGGTGACCTCGCTCCCAACCCTGCAGAGAGGCTCATGAAGGAATACCTGAACTACGCCGAGGCCAAGGAGGTTGACACCTACGATGACCTGATCACTGAGGTCCTAGCAGGTCAGGTGGCCATCCTGGTGGACGGTGACAGCCATGCGGTCATGGTAGATGTCCGGGAGTACCCCGGCCGTGAGCCTGACGAGCCGGACCTGGAGAGGGTTGTGCGGGGCTCCCGTGACGGGATGGTTGAGACCCTCGTCTTAAACACGGTGCTCATCAGGCGCAGGCTGCGGGACCCCAGCTTCAGGGCGGAGGCCATCAGGGTGGGGCGACGCTCCAAGACTGACGTGGCCGTCATATACCTGAAGGATGTATGTAACTTGGACCTGGTCAAGAAGGTCAAGGACCAGATCGCCAGGATACAGACGGATGCCATTCCCATGGCCGAGAAGACAGTGGAGGAATTCCTGGTGGGACCATGGGGGTGGTGGAACCCCTTCCCCCGCGTGAGGTTCACCGAGAGGCCCGACGTAGCGGCTGTGCACCTTCTGGAGGGGCATGTTATAGTGCTGGTGGATACAAGCCCTAGCGTCATCATACTCCCTGCCACACTCTTCCACCACGTGCAGCACGCCGAGGAATACCGGGAAAACACGCTGGTGGGCGTGTACATCCGCTGGGTGCGATTCCTGGGGATCGCCTTGAGCCTTGTGGGCCCGCCGCTGTGGGTAGCGCTGGCACTGAGGCCCGAGCTTCTTCCGGAAGCCCTGGACTTCATAGGCCCTAGGAGTCAAGGGAACATACCCCTCCTGGCCCAGTTCTTCATCGCCGAGCTAGGTGTGGACCTCATAAGGATAGCGCTAGTCCACACGCCCGCCGCCCTGGGAACCGCCCTGGGATTCATTGGCGCAATACTCCTAGGCCAGATTGCCATTTCCGTAGGTCTCCTGGCATCAGAAACCATTCTTTACGTGGCCGTGGCAGCTCTGGGGACCTTCGGCACGCCCAGCCTGGAGTTCGCGCTAGCGGTGAAGCTCTCTCGTCTTGCTCTCCTGGGGGCCGTGGGGGTCTTTGGGATCCTGGGCCTTGCCGGCGGCCTGCTCGCCCTCACGGTGCTGCTGGGTTTCACCCGGTCCTTCGGTGTGCCGTACCTGTGGCCTCTTATACCCTTTGATTGGGCGGCCCTGAAGTCTGTCCTTGTCCGGAGACCCATACCAGTGGACACGGGAAGACCCTCGGCCCTGAAACCGCAGGAGCCCGACAAGGCACCACGGGATTCCTGAACCTGCCAGGGAGGACACCGCGTAAGCGGGCCGCCTGGGGAGAAAGGAGAATTTGGGGAGGCAGATCTGACCAGCACGTTATACAGGAAACAGCCCCCGGGTGGCGTATTAATATCGGCAGTACCTACAAGGAGGCCTCTGGATGCTGGACCCTACCATGCTCTACCGTTTGCCCGCCCTCTTAGTGGCAATAGTGTTTCACGAGTACGCCCACGCGCAAGCGGCTGATGCTCTCGGAGACCCAACCCCCCGCTATAGTGGCCGTCTCACCCTGAATCCACTGGCACACCTGGACCCCGTGGGTCTCCTGGCCCTGTGGTTCTTCCGGTTCGGGTGGGCTAAGCCTGTCCCCGTAAATCCCTACAACTTCCGGGACCCGAGGAGGGGGATGGTCCTGGTGGCCATGGCAGGGCCCGCTATGAACCTCTTCCTGGCCTTTCTCACCATGCTGGTGCTGCGCCTCACAGGCGTGTCCCTGAGCGCTGCCGGGCCCATAGTGAGCCAGCTTCTCCTTTACAACGTATTGCTGGCCGCCTTCAACATCATTCCAGTACCGCCCCTGGACGGCTCGAAGATCCTGGCGGGGCTGTTGCCTCGCTCGGCAGGACGCTACATTGCCCAGATCGAGCCCTACGGCTGGGTTGTGCTTCTCGCCCTGCTGTGGACGGGGATCCTCCAGCGGATCATAGGACCGGTGGTAAACCTCATCCTCCTGGCCCTGGAGCTTTCCACAGGGGGATTCATAACACTGTAACGCAATCTAGGGGTACACGTCACTCACACCATGCCGGGGAGTGGAGAAGTCATGAAAGAGCGCATATTCAGCGGGATGAGACCGAGCGGGAGGCTCCACCTGGGGAACCTCCTTGGGGCCCTGGACAACTGGATCAGGCTTCAGGACGACTACCAGTGCTTCTTCGGCGTGGTGGACTGGCACGCCCTGACCACAGGCTACGAAGACACCAGCGATCTCAGGGAAAACGTAGGGGAGATGGTCCTGGACTGGCTGGCTGCGGGCATCGACCCTGAAAGGAGCGTCATACTGCGGCAGTCTGATATCAAGGAGCACGCCGAGCTCCATCTCCTCCTTTCCATGGTGACACCCCTGTCCTGGCTGGAGAGGGTACCCACATACAAGGAGCAGCTGAGGGAGCTTGAGGGCAGGGAGATTGCCACCTACGGTTTCCTGGGCTACCCTGTGCTCCAGGCCGCTGACATATTCATGTACAGGGCAACCCGGGTGCCTGTTGGGGAGGACCAGTTGCCACACCTGGAACTCTCCCGGGAGATCGCCAGGCGGTTCAACAACCTCTTCGGGCCGGTGTTCCCCGAGCCGGAGGCCATACTGAACAAGGTCACGCTCCTTCCTGGGATAGATGGCAGGAAGATGAGCAAGAGCTACCAGAACGAGATCCCCTTGGCTGCCAGCCCTGAGGTGATCCTTGATCGAGTATCCATGATGATAACTGACCCCGCCAGGGTTAGGCGAAACGACCCCGGGCACCCCGAAGTGTGCACCGTTTACTCCTTCCACGGCGTGTTCGGCAAGGAGACACTCTCCCAGCTGGACGAGGAGTGCCGGTCCGCGGGAATCGGCTGTGTCCAGTGTAAGAAGAACCTTGGCAGGCTCATGGGGGAGTTCCTGGAACCCATAAGGTCTAGGCGCGAGGACCTTGCGGCGGACCCGGATCTGGTCCGGTCCGTCTTGGAGGAGGGCGCCAGTAGAGCGCGGGCGGTGGCTCAGGAGACCATGGGAGAGGTACGGGAGGCCATGAGGCTCTAGCCGCCAGGGAGGGGCGCCGTATGACCTATGCCGTAAGGTTGGAGGCTTTTGAGGGGCCCCTGGACCTGCTCCTTCACCTCATCGAGAAGAACAAGGTGGACATCAGGGACATCCCGGTGGCCTCCATAACGCACCAGTACATTGAGTACCTGGGGGCCATGAGCCGACTGGACCTGGAGGCGGCCAGTGAGTTCCTGGTCATGGCAGCGACCCTCATGGACCTGAAGGCCCGTACTCTCCTGCCGAGGCCCCCCGTCACCCTGGAGGACGAGGACGACCCACGGCAGGAACTGGTGGACAGGCTCCTGGAGTACAAGCGTTTCAAGGCTCTAGCTGCCCACCTGCGGCTCCTCGAATCCCAGCAGGCCATGAGACACACCCGGCCCTTCCCGGGCTTTGCCAGGCAATGGCCTGACCTGGGCTTCTTGGAAGGGTGTACACTGGAGGCATTGTCCACGGCCTTCCAGCAGGCCATCGGTGCCGCCGAGGAGGTCTGGGCGGAGATACCTCGCGAAGAGGTGAGCTTCCGCAGGACCATGCGGGACGTGGTACTCAGGCTCAGCCGGAGCCCGGGCATCCCAGTTCCCTTCAGGGAGATCATCAGGGAGAAGGCCACCAGGCTGGAGGTCATCGTTACCTTCCTGGTAGTCCTGGAACTCGTGCGCCTCAGGCGGGTCCTCATAAGCCAGCCTGAGCCCTTCGGCGAGATAGAGATGGTTTTTTCAACAAGGCAAGGGGGGAAGAACCGTGGCAGAGAAGGGCCCCGAGGCCATTGAGGCGCTGCTGTTCGCCGCCGCTGAGCCCCTCCCACTGGAGGAGATGGCCAGGATACTGGAGGTCACCGAGATGGAGACGCTGGTGTACATCACCGAGCTCAGGTCCTCCCTGTCCAAGACCCGTGGCATAGGCATTCAAGAGGTGGCCGGGGGATACCAGCTCACCACCAAACCGGAGTTCGGCGTCTTTGTGGAACGCCTGGGGAGACCCAAGCCCCCACCGCCCCTCTCCCAGGCAGCCCTGGAGACCCTGGCCATTATCATTTACCGCCAGCCGGTAACCAGGGCCGAGATTGAGAGCATCCGCGGTGTACGCTGTGAGACGGCGCTGCAAACCCTGGAGGAGAGGGGCCTTATCGAAGAGACCGGACGGAAGGACGCCATTGGCAGGCCAATTCTCTACGGAGTGACCAGCAGGTGCCTTCACTACTTCGGTCTGAGGAGTGCTGAGGACCTCCCAGAGCTGGAAGCCGAGGCCTCCGAGATGGAAAGAGAGGAAAAAACCGGCACTGGCCAATCTGATGTAAATTGATGCAATGCACACTCCCTGTCATTTTTCAAATTACTTGACGGAAGAGAAGATTCGCCTGTTTCTGGGCTGATTGGCTCATCTGCACAAACGGCTGGCTATCGCGCCGCCCCTGTTTGCCGTCTTTTGCGACGCCCTTCACCTCCTTGCTGCGGCAGGGCTTAATCCCCCTTGATCTTTCCCGCATAACCCGCCGCCCGTTGCCTTTGGAGGAAGTTTTGGAGGTTTAAACCGCCCCTATCTTATAGTCCGTTATGTCAAGTTCTCTTCTCGCTCAGGTTTCTGATATTGAATAAATCTACTGGGATATGTAGTTGACTCAAGCACACCCTATATCTAGTGTTGCTGCTGGAAACACCCCTACGGAGGTAGCACGTTAACAATATTGTCATAGTGGCTAGATCCACTGTACTGCCTGCTGCACCAGCCGATAGAAAAGATTGCCCCCGCTTCTGGAGGTCCGGCGGTTGAAGCGGAAGGTGAACTCATCGAGATAGTAGTCCAGGTAGTCGCTGAGTTGTACCCATAACCCAGCGCTTCGTGAGGGCAGCAACGCGGTGGACTCTTGGGAGCAGCCTGGTTGTGGCGTCCTTCCCTCGGCCTACAAGCGCCTTCGCTCATCACGGAAACCCGCTTGTTTGAAGCCTTTTCAGGACAAGAAACAAAAGCACCCACGGGCAAAACTCTTCTTATTGCGCATTCCGGTGAAATCGGCCATCTGTTCCGGGGTTTCCGGCCGGGTCGGAGCGAAGCGACGCCGGTTGTTATGGATAATGTATCCGGGTGGCCGAAATCGGTCAAGTTTTGAGAGAAGTTTCCTCATGGATTCCCCCCTGAGTTCAATTTTGTAGGCATTATGTACCAAGCGATCGAGGATAGCATCGGCAAGGGTGGGATCGGCCAGCAGGGCATGCCAGTCGCTAACAGGGTGGAGATGAGGGTGGAGCGGGTCTGGTTGCGATCTTCGAGAATGTCGAGTAGATCCCGAGCCTCTGCTACCTAGAGAGGAGCGATGCCCCAGTCATCCAGGAGCAAGAGATCGGTTTTCTGGAGTTTACGAATGAGAGTGTCGCAGCTTCCGTCGGCCCGTGCGACAGTAATGGCCCCGAGAAGCCGGGAGGTACGCCAATAGCGTACCGAGAATCTCAACCGGCAGGCGTTGTTTCCTAGGGCACAGGAAACGAAGGTCTTACCCACTCCCGCAGGTCCGGTGATAATGACGTTGTGGCGCTTTTATTGCGGCTAGGGAGAAGAAGGTCGAGCGATCTAGGCCCCGGGGATGACGGAATCCACATCCTCAACACAGGCTTGCTGCTTTAGTTTAGCCTCTTTCAGACTACGAGCGAGTTGTCGATTTTCTCGCAGGTCAGACTCCCGGTCAACGAGGATTCCGAGGCGGTCTTCGAAGGCAAGGCTCGTGATTTCAGGCTGCGCCATTTGCTCATCGAGCGCCTGAGCCATTCCAGAAAGCCTCATCCGGGTAAGCTTGTCAAGTGTCTGTTGCAGCACGGTTCTTCACTCCCTCAGTGGTAATACTCCGGGCCACGGATGTTCTGGTGGGCGGGCCCGGGCTTAGAAATCTCCTCTTTAAGGGGCACCTTATCTAGTCCAGTCTTGAGGATGGAGTTCACACTCTTGTACGAGTAACTCTTTATAGCAGGGCTCCTTTTACAGGCTGCGTCCAGTCGCTCGGGTGAGTACCGGTCAGCAAGCCGGATGATCCCCAGGCAGCTATGATAACCCTGCTCAGGATGAGGTCTTGAGGCCATGATGGCTTCCAGCAGTTCAGCGGTGGCGAGGCCGGTATCCCGCTAGCCACCGAAACAGGTGGCCGTTTTACTCCGAAATACGCATTTTATCGATAGATGGTAGATCATTGGGTGGCGCCTAGGAGGCTGGGAGCCCCTAAACTGGGGCGGGATCTTCGACGAATAACTATGTAGAAACCTGAAACAGGGCGGTTACCAGTGCGCCGGATAGCCCCACCGTTATAGGAGCAAGGCTATGGTTTTTCCCGCAGTGAAGAACAGTGGCTTGCATGTACCGCTTGAGTGTGATTACGGCCGGCTCCAGATCTGGTGGCGCCAAAGAGCCTAGAGGGGGAAATCTAGTGGGCATCCTGAGTCAAACCGAGGTAGATGCCCTCGTCCAGTCCCTGGTTGAGCAGGAAGAGGAGACCGTGGAGGCGGAGGCTCGTCCGGATTCGTCTAAGAGCCGTTCCATCAAGGTCTATGACTTCAGGAGCCCCGACAAGTTTGCTCGTGAGCAGGTTCGTACCCTCTACATGCTGCATGATGACTTCGCCCGCATGGCCAGCCTCAGCCTCTCGGGGCACATGCGGGCACCCATCGCCGTCAAAGTCCTAACGGTGGAGCAGTCCAACTACGAGGAATTCCTGAATGGTGTCACTGAGCCTACCATCATGTGCATCTTCGCTATGCCTCCCCTCAGGGGGAAGTGCCTCCTTGAGTTCGACCTGGGGATCGGCATGAGGATTATCGACAGGGTATTCGGGGGCGTTGGTGCCCCCCCTGTGGAGCTCAGGGCGCTCACAGAAATAGAGCAGACCACCATAGAGGTCTTGCTGAACGGTTTCATGAATGACCTGGCGCGAGCATGGAAGGGTACCGTCGAGCTTGATCCCTACGTGGAAATAGTAGCCTCCAACACCTTTCACGCGCAGTTTCTCTCCTCCAAGGAGGTCACTGCCTCCATCATCTTCCAGGTGTGCCTGGGAGAGCACGAGGCGCCCATGAGGCTGTGCGTGCCCTACTATTGCCTGGAGCCCGTGCTTCCTATGCTCTCCGCCAAGCACTGGCTGAACCGGGGATCCCGGGAGGATGCTGCGGAGAAGGTGCCAGAAGCCCTGGCCAAGCAGATCCCCGTGAAGGTGCAGGCAGAGCTGGGAGCCGCCCGGCTGACACTGAAAGAGCTGGTTCACCTTCAGGCCGGGGACGTCATAGCGCTGGAGAACTGCTGCGACAGCCCTATACGCCTCACGGTGGAGGGCCGGCCCAAGTTCACTGGGCAACCCGGGAGGGTGGGGCAGAAATTCGCGATCAGGATAGCGGGGAACCTGGAAGAGGCAGGTGAGAGGATTGGCTGATGGAGGACCGCTCAGCCAGGAGGACATCGATGCCCTCCTCGCCCAGATGGGAAATAAGGCAGGGGACCCGGGCAAACCGGTGGCCAAGGGCCCTGCTAAGAAAAGGCCGGCTGGTGGGGAAGAACCCAGGGAGCCTATGGCATCCACCAAGCGCAGGGAGCCTGCAGCCCGGCCGGGAGAATGCCCCGTGGACCCCCGTGGCCAAGGGGGCAACGGGCGCCGTGAAGACCTCTTGCCACGACTTTTGGACCTTCCTGTCACTCTCACCGTCACAATGGCTGACACGATGCTCCCTGTAGGTGAGGTCCTGGGGTTCCTTCCTGGGAGGGTCGTGGAGATGGATAGGGGTATCAGGGCCCCAGCCGAGGTCTTTGTCGATGGCCACTTACTGGCCAAGGGAGAGATCGTTGTGGTGGGTGATCGTTACGGAATCCACATCAAGGAGGTGGTCTCACCCCGTCAGAGGCTCCAGGGCCTTGCTCGCTAGGGGCAAAGGAGGGTGGGGCGCCCGGAGTGCCCCTAAAACCCTGGGGGAGACAGTCATTGCCAAGATTGGGTGCCGCCTAGCCGGAACTCACCGCATCACCGCCGGGCCATCGGGACCCTGGTATGAGGGACCTACCAGTGGGGAAACATGGAAGAGAAAGGCTTCCCCCTGGGAGGGTCCTCCTTGCTCATCACCCTCATCCTCGCGCTGGTCGCCGTGGCGCTGTGGCATCTCCCGGTGTCTTTCCTCGTGCGCCTTAGCTGGCCGGGCGCTGGCCGCCCCAAGGCAAGTGTAACAGTCCTCGGCTTCCTCAAGTTCTCCAGGGATTTCAACCCAGGACGTCGAACAGTGTCACCGGGACCCTCCAAAGATGCCTGGGACATAATGTACCTAAAGAGGATCTCCCGTGGGCTTTCCTGGAGGGCAGTGACCTTGAGTATTCGTGTTGGGCTGGGGGATGCCGCTGCCACGGGCATGACGGTTGGCTCCATCTGGGCTGTGATAGGCCCGTTAGTTCCCCTACTCTCGAGCTACCTGGGCATACCCCTAAAGCTGGTGCGCATCCAGGTATACCCTGACTTCAAGGGGCAGGTGCTGGAGGCACGGGCATCCTTTTCCTTTACCATCAAGATGGGCCGTCTCCTTTACCTCTCCTGGCAGGCCTGGAGGAGCGGCAAGGGAGTTCCAGCAGAGGATCCCCGCGGCCTGCCACGGGGGATCTGAAAGGGCCCTGCTGGCAGCAAAAAGCGCATACTATCTCTTGAGGAGGTGGAACATGCAGACCCTAGGCCCCATGGCCGCACCTGAGTTCCTGCAGGCCGTTGAAGAACAGCTGCAGCAAGCCATCGCCAGTTGTGACCTCCACGCCAGGAACATGGCCAATTACCTGGTGCGCCTGGGCGGCAAGCGCCTCAGACCCCTCCTTGTCTGGAACTCCGGCTCCATGTATGGCTCACAGCCACACCGCACGGCCGTGGCGGCGGCCGCAGCGGAGCTGGTCCACACAGCCTCCCTTATTCACGATGACATACTGGATGGGGCCAAGGATCGCCGCGGCCAGCCCAGCCTGCATTCAGTGTTCGGTTCTCGACTGTCGGTGCTTACCGGGGACTTCCTCTTCGCCAAGTCCTTCTCCCTTCTGGTCCGGGAAGGGCTATTCGATGTGCTGGCAGTCATGTCCAGTGCCGTGGCGGCCATGTGTGAGGCCGAGATGAGCCAGATGGGCCAGCGCTTCGGGCTAGACATCACTGAAGAACAGTGCATTGAACACTGCAGGAAGAAGACAGCCAGCCTCATGGAGGCATGCTGCCGCGCCGGCGGCATGGTTGGGATGGCCCCGCCCGAGCACATTGAGGGACTCGGCACATACGGGCAGGGCATCGGCCTCGCCTTCCAGATTACCGATGACATCCTGGACCTAGTGGGCGATGACAGCCAGCTGGGAAAACCCTCAGGGCTGGACCTAGCCTCAGGAGTGATCACCCTTCCCATAGTACACCTCTTGGGGGACGGGGACAGGGGGAAGAAGGCAAGGCTTCTTCTAGACCAGGGGTCCCTCTCCCGGGATGACATTGTGGCCATCAGGACGGCGGCAGTAGAATCAGGAGCAGTGGACAGCGCTATGGGGGTTGCCCGGGAGTGCATAGCCCGGGCCACTCGGGCCCTGCAGGTCCTGCCCGACTGCCCTGGCAGGTCCCGGCTTCACGCCATAGCCGTGAACATCATGAGCAGGAACACCTGATACCCCGGGCCGGCCAGAGGGCGCAAGGCCAGGTGACAGCTCCAGGCTATATTACCCCTGCTGCCCTGAGGGCCCGGCATCCCCCTGTCATGAAGGAGGTGCCAGGTCCTCCCCGTGCAGCCAGCTCCCTGGCAAGTGGTACCAGGCCTTGCTCCTTGACCTTGGGATCGGAAAGATACATGGCCAGGAGCCCCCTCACCACCGTGCGGTGGAAGTGGGAATCGGGCAGGAGGGCCGCCCCCTCCATGGCCCTCTCCACGAATAACCCCAGGCGCTCCCCTCTCTCGGAGGCGCTTTGGTATGGCGCTACCAGGTTAAAGTCTCCCTCCCTGGCATCCTCCTCCATATCGATGAGGTAGTCTAGGAGTATGTGAAGGCCAGAGATGTAGGGGAAGTAGGCCTGGCACAGGGCTTCAGCCACCTCGCTCTTGGAGCCGGGCTGGGAGGCCAAGGCCAGGAGGGCGAAGATCCCCAGGGTGGAGCCGCAGGCCGCCGCGAATTCCCACCAGTGTATGCCCGGCCAGGCGAGGCCCTTCCTGACATGCCAGTCCTGGAGCCTTCCGCTTCGCTCCTTGGGCTCCAGGTGCTTGAGGGACTGGAGGTCCGAGTAAAGGGAGACATAGACCAGGGCACGCCCGGAAACCATGTCGAAGCCAGGTAGCCTCTGGCAAGAGGTCCGGGTTGCGCTGACGAGTTCTTCCAGGTAACCCCCGTCGTTGCCCGAGGGATAGAGGGCGTAGTAGGGGGAGATGGGGTCCCCCGGCGTCAACGCCTCGGTCATAGCCAGGTGAAGCTGGCGGAAGGAGGCCTCGTCTAGAACCCCGGCCCTGTCGCACAGGTTGTCCAGGTAGTCCGAGATAGTCTGGAGTGCGACGATGGCCCGGACAACCTCAGTCCCAAGGCGGCCCGCCGGCACAGCGTAACAAGAGCCCCCCTGGCAGTGAAAGCGCTTGGTGTCGATGCTGGCCAGTGCTTGGCGGCGCAAGGTTTCATCAGGGATGGCCTGGGCCTTTTGCCTCCACTCCCCTAGGAACCTGGACACCAGGGGCAAGGAGGAGAAGGTGAAGGAGACGAGTACGGACGTGGTCCGAAAGATGCTGGTCAGCGGCACTGCTCACTCTCCTTTGTGCTATTTGTCCCCTGGGGGTTCCTTGCCGAACCCCCTCCAGACCCGGGTGTGAGTGTCTTCCAGGTACTCCCCGTGGCCGAGCGGGGATAGCCGCGTGTGACACATTGGGCAGGTGCGCGACCTGCGGGAAACATTGGCCCGGCAGGCTGGGCACCTTTCAGCGGTTGCCTCCCTCCTCCCACCCGAGAACAGGGCAGCGAGGGCCATGACCGCCATGGCCAGGGCCGCCATCGCCCCCATGAAGGCCGCCACCAAGGCTGGGAGTGCCAGGAAGCCCAGGTGAGGCGTTAGGCGCTCCAGGAGGCGCTCCGGCCAGGAGCCTGCCTTGGGCCTAACGGCGCCACCTAGGTCGCCTGAGACAGGTTCATCATCCTGGGCCACCCCGGAGGGATACACCCCCCAGAGCGTTCCCAAGGCGAAAAGGACAAAGAAAACCATGATCAAGACCAGGACTTGGCCGCGCATCCTTCGCACCCCCCCGTATCCCACCACCATTCTATGCCTAGGGAGGGTACAACCTGAACAGGTTCACCGACCCAGGGCCCGGATGATGGAGGGGTCCAGGTCCTCGAAGGCGCCAAGCCAAGCAATCCTCTCTTCCTTGAGCCTCTTGACCCGTTCCCGGTATTCCCCGGGAGACAGGTATCGGGCAGGGTCATAGGGAGCCAGATCGAGCCCTGGCACCTCCCTGGGGCTCCAGTAACCCCACACGGGGTCCTCCCTCCAGGTGACAGTACCCCTGGCTATCTCCCGGATAATGGCAGAGCTGGCTGCCACGGGTATCTTGGCAGGTCCCACGCTCCCGGTGTTCATGAGGAAACACTCGGCAGCCGGGTTTGCTCTAAGTATCTCCAGGAACCTGTTCCCTTCGCGGCCCTCGGGGCCTATGATGAAGGGATTCGTGCCCACCTCTCTCTTGGACTGTCCTGCCCGGCTAGGGTCTCCCGCCGAGGTCTCTATGGATTCCCCTAGCATAAAGAAGGCTGCGGCCTGTTCCTGTGAGAGGCGGGCAACTGGGCCCACAACATCCTGGCGCCGCGTGATGAAGATGACCTTGTCGACCCTGTCCAAATTGATACGGGAGTCAGCACCCTCCACAGCATCGCGGGGTACGATAGCCCTGCCATTGGTGGTCAGGTTGTAGTCCAGGAAGTCTATCTTGCCCTCTGGGCCTACCGCCACGTTCTCCAGGACAGCCTCAGGGTGTCTTGCTGCATCGTAGAGCACTCGCTGGGAGGGTTCAAGCCCCTCTGTCTTGATGTAGAAGCTGTCCTCAGTGCCTGTCGCCGAACCGCCCAGGTCCATCACCATGACATCGTCCTGCCGGATGATGACACCCTCAGGTTCCTTGAGAGAGTGGTCGTGCACTGTCAGGGTCGTCTTGCCGGTGCCGCTCAGCCCAAACAGCAGCATTCCCACGGGATCAAGGCCCCCGGGCTTGGAGACCCTGAGTACCTTTCCTCCAGCGTGTACCCCCAGCCTTCCTTCCTTCTTGACGAGGTACATGGCCATCCTCAGGAATGACTTCTTGGCCTCACCGAAGTAGTCAGTGCCAAGTATGAGGGTGACGGCCTCCTCAGGGTCAACCATGATGAGCCTCTCGGGCCACTGGGGCACGTAGACGCTGGTCATCCGGGGATCTCCCGGCGTCCTGGGGAAGAGGGACCTGTGCCACATCAAGGCTATCTGGGCAAAGCCTGCGGTGATATACAGTGTGCAGGGAATGGCTCCGGGACCTTCCCCCATGTTCCGGTCAACGCGGATGACCTCTTGGGTTTCCAGGTATCCTATGACAGCCTTGACCAACTCCCGAGCCCTTTCAGGTTCTATGGCCTGTTGGCCTAGGCCAAGGCGAACGGCTCTCCCATCCGTTACCACGTAGGTGTGCTTGGCGCTGCGGTTGCGCACTTGGGTAATGTAGCTGGGACTGCCGTACTCCGTGGTGGTCTCGTCCTTACTGGCAAGAGCTCGGAGTTCATCCACTGTGAGGTTAGAATGAACAATGCCAGCACGCAGGTTCTTGAGGGGGCCAAGAGCCAATTCTCCGTCCTCCTTCCATTACTTTGGCGCTCAGGCGCCGATTAACCTGTTTTCTTCCCCGGTAGCCGGTTTCCTTCTTGTGGTACGCGCCGGCTTGACCGGTGGTCCCACATATTTTGTCTCCCCGGAGAGACATTAAGAGCGTAAAGCCATGACGCCATAAGGAAACGGAGGGATCCCTTTGGAGGTCGACCACCCCATCCAGGGCCTTATGAAGACTGCCATGGAGTCCATCAAGGGCATGGTGGATGTCAACACCGTGGTAGGAGAGGCCGTGGATACACCAGACGGCAGTGTCATAATACCGGTTTCCCGGGTAACATTCGGTTTTGCAGCTGGGGGAGCGGAGTATGATCCCCAGTCCGAGACCCGCCAGGGCAACGGGCACAACGCCCGCGACCACGAGCATGCCTTCGGAGGTGGCAGCGGTGCCGGTGTCTCCGTGCAGCCCGTGGCCTTTCTGGTGGTGGGCCAGGGTACCGTGAGGCTCCTTTCTGTGGAGGAAGGGGCTGTGATGGATCGCATCATTGATGTGGCACCTCAGATCCTAAGCCAAATCCAGGCGATGCTCAGGGGGGAGCGGGTAGCGCCCCGGAGGGAGAACCCCAGGGAGTACAGCTGAGCCGCCTGCCCGGAGAGGGTGTTTTCCATGCGTGCCATATGGAAGGGATTCCTTGGCTTTGGCCTGGTGACCATACCGGTTAAGGTGTACAGCGCCACTGAGAAGAAGGCACTGCGCTTCAATGAGCTCCACGAGGCCTGTGCCACCCCCATGCGGCACAAGAAGTGGTGCCCCACCTGTGACCGTGAGGTGCCCAGTGAAGAGGTGGCACTAGGGTACGAGTATGAGCGGGGGCACTACGTTCTCTTGGACGAGGGGGACTTCGAGGCTGCCCGGCCGCAAAGGAGCCGGTCCATCGAGATCACCGACTTCGTGGACCTTGCCGAGATAGACCCAATCTACTTTGAGAAGACCTACTTCCTGGGCCCGGACGCGGGCGCCCTCAAGGCCTACAGCCTCCTGAGGGAGGCCATGCAGGGATCCGGGAAGATAGCCCTGGCCAGGGTTGTCCTGAGGGCCCGGGAATCCTTGGCCTGTGTCCGGGTATATCCCGAGGGTATCCTGATCATGGAGACCATGTTCTTCCCTGAAGAGATCCGGTCCACCGCCGGGCTTATGGGGGATGTGCCGGCCCCGGCGCCGGACGAGCGAGAGGTCAGGATGGCCACGGTCCTGGTGGATACCATGAGCAGGCCCTTCGAGGCGGGGCGCTACAGGGACCAGTACAGTGAGAGAATACTTGAGGTCATCAGGCTCAAGGCGAAAGGCCAGGAGGTGCGGGTTGCCGCGGCGCCCCAGGCTGCCAAGGTTGTAGACCTGATGGAAGCATTGAAGAAGAGCGTGGAAATGGCCCAGGCGGTGCGTTCGTGACCCCGGAGTACATCCGGCCTATGCTGGCGGTCTTGGCCCACGAGGCCTTTGACTCCGAAGAGCACCTCTTCGAGGTGAAGTGGGACGGCTACAGGGCAGTGTGCTTCCTGGATCCGGCGCAGGGGAAGACCCGCCTGCAGAGCCGCAACCTGAAGGACCTGACGCCTCGCTACCCCAGCCTGGGAACCCTTCACAAGCACGTGGATTCCCGGGCGCTCGTGGTCCTGGACGGGGAGATAGTGGCCCTGCAGGAAGGCCTGCCAGACTTCGGCCACCTGGAGCACAACGATCCCGGCGTCGTATACGTGGCCTTTGACATCCTGTGGCACGAGGACAGGAGCGTAATGAACACCCCGCTCATTGAAAGGCGGGAGGTTCTCTCCCGGCGGCTCCGGGCAGGTGGCTCGCTGGTCCTTTCCGAACCCGTGATGGAGAAGGGACGGGCGCTCTACGCGTCGGCGGGCAGGGCAGGCCTGGAGGGCATAATGGCTAAGACCCTTTTCGGTCCCTACCTTCCCGGAAAACGTTCCAGGCACTGGCAGAAGATCAAGCATCGCAAGTCCCGAGACTGCGTGATCCTGGGGTACAGTAAGGGGAGTGCGGGCTATGTGACCTCCCTGGCGCTAGGCCTTTTTGATCCTGAGGGCCTGAGGTACGTTGGTCGGGTTGGCTCTGGGATCAGCACCCGGGAGGGCCAGGACCTCGCCCGGCGCCTGGGCACCCTGAAGGGGGTGCTCTATGACGCCCTGGGTTCGCCGGGGGATGCCTACGGGATGGTATGGGTGGCTCCGGAGCTGGTGTGCGAGGTTGAGTACCTGGAAATGACTGCTGGCGGGTACCTTCGCCACCCGGTTTACAAGGGGCTGAGACCGGGTAAGAATCCCAGTGACTGCATTTTTGGGGGGTCTCAGTAGGTGGCGGTAACCAAGGCAATGGTACAGGTTCATGGAAGGATCCTGGGTGTGTCAAACCTGGACAAGGTGCTCTGGGAAGAGGATGGTCTCACCAAAGGCGACCTCATCGACTACTTCCTCCGGGTATCAGGCTACATCCTTCCGCATCTCAGGGACCGCCCACTGAGCTTGAGGCGCTTTCCCTCGGGAATTGACGGCAAGTGCTTCTACCAAAAAAACCGCATGAGGGGGAGCCCGCCATGGGTAGAGGGCTACCTTCATCATGGCTCCGGGGCAGACATTGACTTTGTGCTCGCACAGGAGCCTGCCACCCTGGCCTGGCTGGGCGACCAGGCATGCATTGAGGTTCACCCCTGGCTCTCCCGGAGGCATGCGCCGGAGGCCCCCGATTTTGCCGTCCTGGATCTGGACCCTGATCCCCCTTCGGGGTTCCGGGAGGCCGTGGAGGTCGCCAGGGTACTGAAGGATGCCCTTGCCCACCTTGGCCTCATGGGTTTCCCGAAGACTTCAGGGGCCAAGGGGCTCCACATATACGTACCCCTGGCGCCGGGACGTTACGGCCACAGGGACGCTGTGGACCTCTGTCTCTTCCTGGCGGGACTTGTGGCCAGATCCATGCCAGACCGCGCTACGCTGGAGCGGAAGGTGACAAACAGACAGGGCCGTATATACATAGACTGCTACCAGAACGGGATGGGCAAGACGGTGGTGGCCCCTTACAGCCCCAGGCCCCTTAGGGGCGCCCCGGTGTCGGCCCCCGTGACATGGGAGGAGCTGGCCTCCGTGGAGCCCGGTGCCTTTCACCTGAAGAACATGGCCGGGAGACTTGGAGAGAGGGGAGACCTGTTCAGAGCCGTCCTGGATACGGGACAGCCCGTTGATGACGCACTGGCGCTGGCCAGGAGGAAAAAGGGACGCTAGGACGAAAAAATCACTATCGTCGAAGAAGGGAAGGTCTCGAGGTTGCGGATTCATTTTGTGGGCATAGGCGGAATGGGCATGAGCGCGCTCGCTGAGGTCGCGCTGGCAAAGGGCCACGAGGTATCGGGATCCGACATGGTGGGGAGCGCCATCACCGACCGGCTGGTACACAAGGGCGCCCGGTTCTGGCTCGGGCACGACCCTAACCATGTGGATAACGCTCAGGTGGTGGTGTATACCGCCGCCGCCAAGCCCTGGAATCCCGAACTGGTCAGGGCGAGGGATCTGGGACTTACAGTTATATCCAGAGCCGAGATGCTAGGGCAGGTAATGAAGGAGTGCCCCCACAGTGTGGCTGTTGCGGGCAGCCACGGCAAGACTACCACCACCTCCATGATCACGGCCATCCTGGAGGGGGCGGGACTATGCCCCACAGCGCTTGTGGGCGGGGAGATGGCGGCCTCTAGTGGCAATGTGCAGATAGGGTCAGGCGGCTACTTCGTGACCGAGGCATGCGAGTATGAAGGCGCCTTCCTCCGCCTGCGCCCCGAAGTTGGGATCATCCTCAACGTTGACCTGGACCATGTGGACTTCTACAGGGACTTCTCTAGCATCGCCCGGGCATTCGGGGAATTTGGAAGCCTTGCCCAGGGCTGTCTCGTGGGAAATGGTGATGACCCCGAGGTAAGGTCCATCGTCGAGAGGTGCAGATGCGAAACCCTGTTGTACAGCATGGCCTCTCCCGGGCGGCTCACTGCGACGGACCTGCGTTTCGAAGGGCCCTATCCCACATTCACTGTACTCTTGGACGGGGAGGAACTCGGCCGCTGGAGGCTCCGCGTCCCCGGCCGCCACAACGTATACAATGCCCTGGCATCTGCTGCGGCGTGTGTCTACCTGGGTGTGCCTGCCAGTGATATACAGCACGCCCTGGAAAACTTCACTGGGGCCCTTCGTCGCTTCGAGGTAAAGGGGGAATCCCGAGGGGTCGTGGTGGTTGATGACTACGCCCACCATCCAGCGGAGATATCAGCCACCCTGAAGGCTGCCCGCCTCTGGACCCGGGGCTTGATCTGGTGTGTGTTCCAGCCCCACACCTTCTCAAGAACGCGGGCACTGCTAAATGACTTCGCCCAGTCGCTCAAAGAGGCGGACCGGGTGGTCATATCCGATATATATGCCGCTCGGGAGGAGAACACAGGAGAGGTCTCATCCCTTGACCTGGTACGGCTCCTAGATGGCCAGGCCCGCTATGGTGAATCATTCCAGTCCATAGCAGATATGGTAACCCGGGAGGCGCGCCCAGGGGACCTGGTCCTGACCATGGGAGCAGGAGACATCCATAAGGTGGGGCACATGATCCTGAAGGGCCTGGCTGCAGGCATTTAAAAAACCTTGGGCCTACAGCAACCTTCGCTCCGGTCGAAGTGGATCCATCCGGAGCCAGGAGCAACCTTCGGCTACTCCTGACCCTCAGGCTTGAACCCACTCCGGCCTTTGCTCGACCGCCAGGAGTACTGTCGGGGACGGCCTATGATGACCTCTCGGCCACCACAGACCGGACCGAGTCCCCTGGCGATCTTAGCTCGACCACCATGGATCTAGGCCTGGAGCTCCGGATAGCCCTTCGGCTACCCGAAACCCCTCGGAGACCCATGATGATCTTCACGCCGACCGCTACAGATCCAGTGGCAAGGGAACCACCGACTCCCAAGAGGCCTATGAACCTGTAGCGATCTTTGCCCGGCCAATCTGAGTTCCTAGTCAGAACCCAGATTGACCTTGGCTCGGCTGCTGTAGACCCACTACTATTGTTAGTCCTTCGGCCGGTAATTATTTATGAAATTCGTTCCATGTGCCTTGGGGCCAAACCCGCGATGTTCTTCTAGGCGTGCTCATGCCTTCATATGCTGTCTTCGGAAGGGGTGAGACAACGTGCTCAATGCCATCTGGTTTGGCCTCCTGGCCATTGGGGTAGTGGTGGCCGCCTGCACAGGGAGGATAGAGGTAGTCACGGCAGGGGCACTCTCCGCGGCCAACTCGGCGGTGGAGACCATCGGCGGGTTCCTGGGCATCATGTGCCTCTGGCTAGGGCTTTTAAAAATAGCTGAAAAGGCCGGTCTGGTGGAAACGATTGCCAGGTTCATGAGGCCCCTAGCCTCAATGCTGTTCCCCGAGCTCCCCAGCGCGCACCCTGCCGTAGGCGCAATCATGCTGAACTTTGCCGCCAACCTGCTGGGCATGGGGAGCGCGGCTACCCCCCTGGGCCTCCAGGCCATGCAGGAACTCCAGAAGATCAACGACTCTGACGAGGCTAGCGACAGCATGTGCACCTTCGTGCTGCTGAACACCTCTGGCCTGACCCTGATCCCCGGTGCCGTAGTGGCACTGCGGGCCTCCCTGGACTCTAGAAGCCCAACGGCCATAGTGGGCACCACCCTCGTGGCATCCCTCGTGGCCACTGCCTGTGTTCTGCTCCTGGACCGCCTTGTCCGTGCTAGGGGTTTCAGGTCATGGTGATGGACGCGCTGGCTTCCCTGTCGCACTGGGCATTTCCCATCATGCTGGTGGGCATACCACTCTACGGCCTCTTGAAGGGCGTCAAGGTCTACGAGGCCTTTGTGGAGGGAGCCATCGATGGTTTCTGGCTGGCCCTGAAGATCCTTCCGTACCTGGTAGGCATCTTTGTGGCCTTTTCGGTGTTCAGGGCGTCCGGCGCCCTGGACATCCTGGTTTCGGGGTTTTCCATCTTCACCGACCCCTTGGGCATCCCTGCGGAGGTGGTTCCCCTGATGTTCATAAGGCCCATCTCCGGCAGCGGGGCCTTAGGGATCACAGCCGAGCTCATGCGCAAGTGGGGCCCGGATTCCTTCACGGGGTTCCTGGCGTCAACCCTTCAAGGGAGCACTGATACCACCTTCTACATAATCACCCTCTACTTTGGCGCCGTGGGCGTGAAAAGAACCCGTCACGCCCTTCCCGTTGCCCTCCTAGGGGACATGGCAGCCTTCCTGGCAGCGGTGGCCGTGTGCCATTCGGTGTTCATCTAGTTAGCTGGAACCGGGCTGCCTGCGCCCCGCCGAGGCGCCTCAAGGCAGGAAACCGGGCGGGGTGTCACTGGGTTGCATCCTGAGCCCCGGGGCTCCAGGGACAAGACACCCTCCACAGCACCTGCCCTGTAGCCCCATCAACCCCGTACGGACAGGCTTCAACTCACCCACCTCACTAGGAGGGCGTACAGCCCTGGCTCTCCTGCCACCCTCTTCCTATTCTGACCCAAATCCTGAACGCTCCGTGAACCCTCTCCGGGCACGGCTAGACGCCATGAAGCCTGGAATCCCCCCCCTGGTATGCTCCATGGTGAGCCAGGGAATTAACGGAAAATAGTGTTGCCAGCAGGAAAACATGCATCTACCTGTCGAATTTAGTGACTCATTGGTAACATAACATTGCACGGAAGGTGAGGTGAGTTCTACCAGCTCTTGGCCCAGGAGGCCAAAGGGGGGCAAAAGTTGACTCGTTACCATAGAATGATGGTGGTAGTTCTGGCACTCTGGCTGGTGGCTGTCCTCTGCGGGACGGTGCTGGCGGCGGCGTACCCGGTGCGCCCGGGAGATTCCCTGTTTAAGATCGCGAGACGGTTCGGCAGCACGGTGGAGGAACTCAAGAAGAACAACGGCCTGAAGGGTGATACCATACATCCTAAGCAGGTCATCCAGGTGCCGGATGGCAGGGTTAGTACCCACAGGGTGAAGTCAGGAGAGAGCCTATACCTGATTTCCAGGAGCTCGGGGATGAACGTGCCTCAGCTCAGGACCGCCAACGAGGTCTCAGGCGACTATATCGAATCAGGGTGGCTGCTTGTGTTGTCCAGCACCGCTGGGGGCAGGCAGCTGTATACTGTGCAAAGAGGAGATTCTCTCTTCCTCATAGCGCGGAGGTTTGGAACTACTGTGGAAGAACTCCGGCGAGCCAATGGCATAAAGGGTGACTACCTCAAGGCCGGGAGAACCATACAGGTACCTGCTGAAGGTAGCGGCTCTGAGCCCTCCCAGCCAAGCCAGGGCGCTTTCAGCGCGTCTGATATCGAGATTCTTGCCCGCCTGGTCCATGCGGAGGCTGGAGGGGAGCCATACGAGGGCCAAGTGGCGGTGGCCGCGTCCGTTCTAAACAGGGTGAAAGACCCGCGTTACCCCAAGACCATCCCTGGTGTGGTGTACGAGGTGACCGACGGGAGGTACTACCAGTACTCCCCGGTTCTGGACGGGAGGATAAATCTCCCGGCGAGCCAGGCGGCGTTCTCCGCGGTGAGGGAGGCCATAGGGGGGCGTGACCCCTCCCTTGGGGCTAACGGCTTTTATAACCCTGCCAAGACCACCAATCGCTGGGTGAGGTCACACCCGGTAACCACAGTCATAGGAAACCACGTGTTCTTCAGGTACTAGAGAGTCCTGTTCAACTGTGACTGGGATCGAGGGAGGGGACACGTGGCCTCTGTTCCCCTACACCACCCGGCACGCAGGTCCACACCGGGTGGCTTAGCAAGGTTAAGGAGACTGGGGCACGTAGAGAGTAGGCTGATTGGGCCCTGGGCCTGCCGGTAGGCGGAGCCCAGGGCTCGGTCTAGCGGCCCCCGGGACGCGTCAATTGACCTTCTGGACGTCTGCACAAAGGCGCAGGCTGCAGAACCCGCCAGACCTAGCCGGGACAGTTCGTGAATACGAGTTCTCACTCGCTTCCACGGCTTCGAGGGGGGCCTGGAGTAGTAGCCGGCCCAACCCCTGAGGTAAGTGCGGAATTTCCGAGACGTCCCTCATGTTCTGGTTCGGGCTCTGTGCGGCCGATTTGCGAAGGCGCGCCTCCAGTTCGCTTCAGGGTCTTGGCTGCTGGAGAGCTGCGTGGGTGTCATCGCAGGCACGTCATCTAGATGGGGGCCATCCAGGAGTTCGAGGGAGGCTATGTCCTGATGCGCCCTGGGGTAGTCTAGACCTTCTGCGGGAGGCTGCATGCTGCCCCCTTGCGGGCCCGTCGCCTTTTACTTCCCCCATGCTATAATAGGGGAGGTATTGCCATTGCAGAGGGTTGCAGGGGTCATCCTTAGAAGCGGCGCGCTTTAGGGAACTGCGACAGGGAGTGCGAGCACCTAGCGATGGGCATGGGGGCCTGGAGGATCTGGGTTGACCCGGACCAATTGCGAAGATGTGAGAATGTGTGTTCGCGTGTCTAAGGGGCCCTGGTACTGGTGTAGAAAGCGGAGGAGGCGAGGAGGGAGATCCAGTGAGCGTTAGCCTTTCCTTCCAGGGCAAGGGGAGCACCAGGACACCCGCAACTGGCTCCCTGGACAAAGGCGTGGTGCATGGCTCGGGGAGCCTCCAGGATGGCTGGCGAAACCTCCTGATCCATGGGGATAACCTTGAGGTCATGAGTGCCCTCCGGGGAGACCTGTATGGCAAGGTCGACCTGATCTACGGGGATCCCCCTTTCTTCAGCGGGAAGGACCGGCACTACCGGCAGGGGACCGAGGCGAAGTATGCCTACGGGGACACATGGCCCGGGGGTCTCCCCGAATACCTGGAGTATATCAGGGCCAGGCTGGAACTCTGCCGCGACCTCTTGGCTGATACGGGCTCCATCTACATTCACCTGGATCCCACCGTGAGCCACTACGTTAAGGTGCTCATGGACGAGGTGTTCGGCCCGGAGCGGTTCATCAGGGAGATCATCTGGAGGATCGGCTGGGTCTCGGGGTTCAAAACAAGGGCCAAGAACTGGGCAAGAAACCACGACGTGATCCTCTTTTACTCAAAGGGCCCGGAATTTCGCTTCACCAAGATATTCATCCCCCACGAGCCGGGCTACCGGCGCAGGGGCGAACCTGGGAAAGCCCCGGGCAAGTGCGTAGACGATGTGTGGGTTGACATGCCCTCCATACAGATAATGAGTTTTGCCCAAGAGAAGACTGGCTATGACACCCAGAAGAATGAGAACCTTCTTGAGAGGATCCTTGCTGCTTCGTCAAGCGCCGGCGACCTGGTGGCTGATGTCTTCTGTGGTTCCGGCACCACGCTGGTGGTAGCTGAGAGGATAGGGCGGAGGTGGGTCGGAGTGGACATCTCTCCCGCTGCCATAGAGGTCACCCAGGACCGCCTGGAAGGCATTGAAGGTTGCAGGGAGTTTGAGGTCATCCGAAGGGCAGAGCCTGGCCCATAGAATCGCCCACGTGACCTGCGGCCGGGTCCAGTGAGTCCTGCAGCGAGCATGTCGCCTTCGCTTCTACCCGGCACCCGGGCAAGCCACGCTGCTGTCCAAGACCCGCCACCTTCATGAGCAGCGCCGTCCGCTGGGACAGCGATGACCTGTATCTTGCGAAGATGTATGAGCCTAGTTAGCGCTTCGATGGTAACCCGTCCTCGCTAACCCCGCTGTACAGGCGGTAGGTTTTGACTGCGCTCTGAAACACGCCATCATCCAGACTTGGGTCATAGGGACGGAGTTGGAAAACAACCACTGGCCACGCCCGTGGGGAGCCTAGAACCGGACCCGGTCCAGGCGTCGTGCCTGGGCGAGGCCTGCGAGGACCTCTATGACGCACCGGGCCACCAGCTGGCACGAAATGCCGTTAAGGTCGTAAAGGGGAGAAAGGCAAGCCGTGTCCATGGCCGTGAACCCGTACCGTGAGAGGATTCGAAGGGCCTTCAAGATTTCCCTGGAGGTCAGGCCACCCACATCAGGGTAGCGCTGGCCCGGGCAGAAGGCTGGATCAATGATATCAACGTCCAGGGAGAGGTACAGGCAGTCCACTCCCTCCATCCTTTCCAGGGCCTCTTCGCACACGGCAGTAATGCCCATCTCGTCCACCTCAGACATGGTGAAGTACCTGTATCCCAGCTCCTGGGCCACAATGGGCTCTGACAAGGGGTGACGGGTCCCCCTGATCCCGATCTGGACGAAGTTGCCGGGCTCGAGGCGGCCAGTCTCAAAGGCCCTGGCCCACTGGGACCCAGCCCAGAACCGCGGCTCGGAGTGCATGTCGAAGTGGGAGTCGAACACCACGACGCCCACGCTACCCTGCCGGGCACGAGTGAGCGCTTGGAATACGGGGGTGGACACCTCGTGATCCCCCCCAATGACCACGGGAACCGCTCCCGCCCGGAAGACCTCCCCGACCCTGGAGACTGTGTTGGCGTTGGTGGCCTCAACATCTCCTGATACCACGTCAACATCACCGTAGTCCCTCACCGCCAGCCAGTCCGCTATCCGGAGACCCCGGTCCACCTCAGGGACGGGGCCTCCGCCCTCGGAGAGGGAGTAGAAGATGGAGTACTTCCTGACGTACTCGGGAGCCAGTTCGGCGCCGCCGCGACAGTAGATTGACCCCCTAGGAACCGAGGCTTGATCCGGTAACAGCGTATGGGGGTCAAGGGTCTTCACCCCCTGGTAGGGGAAGCCCACTATTGCTACATCTGCCCCCTCCAGATCCTGGGGATGGCGGGCAATGTCACACTCCGCGAAGGATGGCGTATCCCCCCGTATGATCCTCTTCATGCGGCGGCCAGTGCAAGCGGCCATGTCCTGGGCGATCTTGGCGGCCCGTTCCCACGCCTCTTCGTACCCCATGTTCGGCGAAACCTCCTCCTTGCCCCAGGTGGCCAGTCTAGTAATGCTAGTCCTGCAGGATCTTCCCAGGGTTCATTATTCCCGCAGGATCCAGGGCCCTCTTTAGGGAGCGCATCAATGAGAGCTCCGCCTTGCCACACGCCTTCTTCAGGAATGCCTTCTTGGCCATCCCCACCCCGTGCTCACCGGTAATCACCCCGCCAAGGGAGACGGCAGTATCCATTACGGTCTCCACCAAGCGAGGAAGACCCAGCTCCCAGGCAGCATCATCCACTCCCCTCTTCAGAAGGGTGACGTGGACGTTACCATCGCCTGCGTGACCCCAGGCGGCCACCGGAATGCCATGTGCCACTGAAGCCTGCTTGACTGCCTGTACAAAGCGGGGGATCTGAGCCCGGGGGACCACCACGTCTTCCAATTCCACCTTCTCACAAACCCCCTTGATGACGTCCAGGAGCTTCCTCCTGACCTCCCAGAGCCGCTCCTTCTGGGTTGTGGTGGTGGCCACCATCACGTCGCAGGCACCCTCTTGGAGGCAGAGATCCCCCACGATGCTCGATCTGCGCTCCACCTCCTCCTCGTCGTCACCGTCAATGCCAATGATGAGGAGGGCATCGGCTCCAGGGAAGAATGGCGGCTTGCCCAAGGCTTCATGGGCAATGCGGAAGCTATCCCCATCGGAGAACTCAAGGAGTGCCGGGACAATGCCCTTGCCGGCTACGATCTTGGTCACGGTGCCCATGGCTTGGCCGATATCGGCGAAGGGGACCAGCAGGTCGCAACGGGTGGGGGGCAGGGGCCGCAGGCGCAGGAAGGCCTTGGTGAACACCCCCAGGGTTCCCTCGGATCCCACGAAGAGGTGAGAGATGTCATAGCCCGAGACGTTCTTCACTACCTTCCCACCCCACCGGACCATCTGCCCGCTGGGCAGCACCACCTCTACCCCAGACACGTAGTGAGAGGTGACGCCATACTTGAAGGCCCTGGGGCCTCCAGCGTTCTCCGCGAGGTTCCCTCCTATGCTGCAACTCTCCAGGCTGGCAGGGTCGGGAGGGTAAAAGAGGCCCAGGGCCTCCACAGCCTGGTGGAGATGGCCAACCACCAGCCCCGGCTCCACCACGGCTACCAGGTTTTCCTCGTCTATCTCCAGGATGGAGTCCATCCGCTCCAGGGATATCACTACACCGCCGTGTACCGCTAGGGCGCCACCGCTCAGGCCTGTGCCAAGCCCCCTGGGCACAACTGGCACCCCCCAGGAGGCGGCTGCCTCAACCACCCTCGATACCTCCCCGGCGCTCCCGGGCTTTACAACCGCATCGGGCATGAACCGGAGCCCCGGGCTCTCATCATGGGCGTAGGGTTCCTTTTCCTCCTCGGAAATGAGCGTGTTCTCCGGCCCCACCTCGGCCTCCAGTCTCAGCAGGAGACCTTTTGGTATCCCTCTTAGAGCTCGCAATGCCGTCACCTCCTAGCCGGGTCCATTGGTGCGTCTGGTGCAGGTTTGTCCACGTAGGGAATGGTGAAGGGCCCTTGCGGCAGCACGGCCACGGCAGGATCCGGCCCAGCGGATTGCAGGGCAAGGGCGATCCCCTCCTCCACGCACTCCACGGGATGCAGGAAGGCGGCCGCGGCCTCCCCCGGGGACAGCCGGGACTTCAGGTATACTGTGGCCCGCTCCAGGATCTCGTACAGGACCTGGGCCTCCCACTGATCCACCTGAGTAACCGCGGCATTCTCCACGAGTGCCCTGAGGTGTCGCAGGGAGGATGACGCCTTCAAGAGCGCCTCGAAGTTCCCGCCGGCAGGCAGCCCGAAGCGGCACTCTGAGACACAGACGATGGACCCCCCGGGTTTCAGGATTTGCAGGGCTGCCGAGAGCCCCTTGACTGTCTGGTAGAGGTTCTGGTCCAGGGGCCACCCGCCATTGGTGGTGATCACAATGTCGAAGGGGTCTGTAACCGGCCGCATGGCAACCCTCTTAGCGGAGGCACTGCCCTCCCAGTGGGCCTGGTACACCTCGCCGGCGAACACCCCGGTTATCTCCCTGTTCTTGTTGGTGGTAACATTCACGGACAGGTGTGGGGGTACAAGGCCGCAAGCCTCACTGATGGCAGCGTAAACCGGGTTTTTCACCAGGCATCCCCAGGTGGATCCCGGGTGACCTATTAGCGGCGCGGAGTGAACGCCCAGGATGGTCTCTATGCCGGCCACACCGGGAACAACAGCCTTGGGACCTCCGGAGAAGCCCGCGAAGAAGTGGGGCTCTATGAGGCTTACCGAGATCCTGCGGGAAGCCTGGGCGTATGCTTTGTTGAGCCACACTTTGAGGCCCGATGGGGTCTGGCCAACCATTTTGAGTCCCCCCGGATCAAATGCATCGTGGTTAATCACCTGGTACCTCCCGGTAATATCCGTTCCCAGCATGAGATCGAGTTCTTCACTCGTGCATGCCCGGTGACAGCCGGTGCCCACCAGGATGGATGTGTTCATCGAGGGAGGAACAAACCCAAGGATGGAGCGGACTATTGTTCCCGCCGGCGCGGGTCTGGTGATGTCTGGGATGACGATGCACAGGTCAGAAGAGTCCTGGAGGACAAAAGGCAGGCTGGGTGTTCCCAGCGGATCCAGGAGGGCGTCACGCAGGGCCTCACCCTCGGCGGAAAGCCCTGGCGCCATCAAGGGCTCAATGACCCTCCAGGAAGGAGGGACCTCGAGGTCTAGGAAGAAGGTGCCATAGGGCAGGCGGGTCATCACGGTAATCACCTCTTAAGCCCTAGGTGCCCCCCCCCCTGTGGGCACCTAGGGCTGTTCCTGCAACTACCAGCGGGTACCCAGCAGCACCAGGGTACCACCCGCGGCCACCAGGACCAGGCGTTGCACGGGTATCTCCCCGGCCATGCCAGCGATGCCCAGGAGACTCACCCCAAGAAAGACGAAGGGACCCACCGAGCCAAGAACGGCATTGATCCTGACAGCTACCGACACGTCGTTATACCAGAGCATCAGCGCAGCCCCGCCTAGCCCCATCATGCCAAAGAGTACCCGCAAGCCAGCCATGGCGAGTACGAGGTGGTCAAAGCGCACACGTAATCCCCCCTTGGGTACCGGCTTCACAAGGGTACCCCGTTCAGTCTATGGTCGCGGCGGCCCCATGGTGGCCCAAGGGTCTCCCGGGCGGACCGGGTGCAGGCGAGGGCTTGGGAATCTGGTCATCTAGTGACCGGGACACCAAGGGTCATTCGCTCACCTTGGCCCAGTATCTCTCAACATCCCTGATTACATTATCGATGTGTTGTACCATGGCTGCCTTCGCCCCCTCGGGGTCTCGAGCGGCAATGGCTTGATACACTGTGGTATGGTCGGAGACGACCCTGCTCCCAACCTCCTTGCGAATGAACTCCAGGACAGGGGCTTGCAGGCCATCCCGGCGTATGAGGTCAAGGACAGCCAGGAGCACGCGGTTCCGAGATGCCAGTGCAACGAGGCGGTGGAACTCCACATCATCGCTGGAAGCCAGGCCCCGGCTGGCGGTCTGCTGGTGGTGCTCGATGAGAGACAGCATCTGCTGGATTTCCGCAGGGCTCGCGTGTACCGCTGCTAGCCTCGCGCTTTCTCCCTCCACCGCCCTGCGGGTAATGAGAACATCCACAAGTTCCTTCCGATCTGTGCTCTTGAGGGTGTTCAAGAGCTCGTTTCCGTAGGAGATCTGTTCCAGGGTCACCATGAGCTCCTCACGGCGGGCGTGCCCCAGCGGTGTCAGTCGTCTACCCCTGAAGCCGAAGCGTTCAGTGAGCCCGCGCTCGTCAAGGTTCCTCAGGAGCCTCCCTGCGGTTGCCTCGCTAACATTGTGGCCCACCCTTGCCAGTTCCCGCGCCAGGGCGGAAGAGCCCACAGGCTCGGCGGCACGAGATATGATGTCCATCACCGTATATTCAAGTTCAGGGTTGTCCATGGAGTCCCTCCAGTATGATGCCGTGGGCCGTGGCGCCATGTGGAAGTAAACGCACGGCGCTAGTATCCTTCTAGGGGGTTAACCTGGAATCCTTCAGTCTAGGGAGCACGGGGCTCCGTTACAGTTGGACGTTGGGCCCTGGTAGGACTGGGGGGGCGAGGCAAGATGGAAGCTGGCAGGCCTGAAATCTGCCATGGGAAGGAGGGGCTCTACCCTTCCTAAAGAGCGACAGGCACTGGATCTCACTGCCCATTAGCAGGGAAGGGAAGTGCGCGCTGATGGGCGTCGCGTGAGCTGCTGGCGGGCCGGACCTTATAGGAGAGGCGGTTTATGAAGACGCCCGAGAACATCTTCGTGATAAAGGACCTGGCCAAGCACTTCCCGGTGACCGGAGGGGTATTCAGCAGGGTGTTAGGACGGGTCAGGGCCGTGGACGGCGTCAGTTTCGAAATCCGCCGCAGGGAGACCCTGGGCATCGTGGGGGAGTCGGGTTCCGGCAAGAGCACGCTTGGCGGAGCGCATTGTGCTGACCGGAGACACTCCCAGTCCCATGCAGGTACCTCCAGGGTGCCGTTTTCACACCCGCTGTCCTTACCGGACGGATACCTGTTCCATCCGGGAGCCTGAGAGCAGGTCCATTGGGACCCAGCACTTCGTTTCCTGCCACCTCACGGCCCCAGGGCCGTGAGCCTTCCCCTGCGGTATCAGCGCGCAGCAAGGCGGAGCACCCTCCCAGCCCTTTCTTCGGTTATGCGGCCTTCCCTCACCGCGAACCTGCCGTCTACCAGCACGTGGTGGATCCCCGCAGGTGCCAGCAGGGGTTCGGAGAATGTGGCCCTGTCCTCCAGGCTATCGGGATCGAACACGCAAATGTCTGCGTCCGAACCTGGGGTAATCCTTCCCTTGCCTCGAAGGCCCACGTGGTCGGCGGGCCCACAGGTCATCTTCCTGAGGGTCTCGTGGAAATCCAGCATTCCCGCCCTCACGTATCTTCCCAGCGCCTTGGGGAAGGTTCCTGTGACCCTGGGGTGTCCCGTATCATCCCTAACGCCGCCATCGCTGGCCACCATCACCAGGGGGTGCCTTAGGGCGTCCAGCACCTCGTGCTCGTTCAAGCCGAACCCTACGATGCGCACCTCGGGGTCATGCTCCCTGAGGTCCGCCAGGGTTTCCCTGGTCATCCGCTGGCCCCGGTACTTGCCGGATACAGCCAGCAGGCGGTCGTGACCAAGCCCCATCCGTTCCAGGTTCTGCTCTTCATAGCAGGTGGAACCGGCGTAGGTGCACCAGGCGTCATAGGGGTAGCAGTCCGCCAGGATATTGACACCCTGCTGCCTGGTCTTTTCCAGGACATCCAGGGCTTGGCTCATCCAGCCGAACGCGGCACCCGATCCTATGTGAGAGAACTGGCAGGTTACGCCGTTGGCCGCCCCTATCCGTCCCACGGCGACAATGGAGTCTAGCACCAGCTCACCGTCAAGCCGGTAGTGGACGGCTACCATAGAGCCAGGATGATCTCGGAGCGCCGAGCACTGGTCCACCATCTCATCATCGGTTATCCCTGGATCATACTCAGGGCCGAAGGAGAATCCAAAGGCCCCCGCCTTGAGGCCCTGGGCCATTAGGCCCCTCAAGCGGGCAAACTCCCCAGGGGGAGTGGGTTCATAGGGGCTTTTGTAACCGAGGTAACGCCTGAGGGAGTTGTACGGGACAAGCATGGCCAGGTTCACCAGGCACTTGCCCTCCATCAGGTTCAGGTACCTGGGTATGTCCCGCACGCCGAGGCCACAGTTACCCGCCACCATGGTGGTGACTCCCATGAGGGCCATCTGGCGCTGGGTATGAGGGTAGATAGCCTCGTCGTAGGACTCATCCTCGTGCGTGTGAACATCGATGAAGCCCGGTGTAACGCTCAGCCCGGATACATCCACCTCAGTGTGCGCGGCCAAGCCCTTCCCAAGTTCCACCACGCGATGATCCTCCATGGCCAGGTCCAACACCTCATCCAGGCCCGACGACGGGTCAATAACCCTGCCATTCTTCAAAACAGTGCGCATCTTGATCACCCCCCCGTTATGCAACCCTTGGCTAGCTGAGGATTCGGGTGACATGGCCCGAATCCTTTTTCCCCGGCCTGTGGGAGCCAGGGAAATGCTATCCGCAAGATAAGAATCTAGGTCATACAGACCCTGGTGCTGGTGGCAATGCCCAGCCTGGTGGCAGGTCGCCGGATACTGGACTTCTTACGAAAAGCCGTTCCCGCTAAAGCCTCTCGCATCACAACCGGGTGGTGGGTGCAGGAGTTCTACTTCACCTTTGGCCAGCTGGTGGAAAACACCCAAGGTGCGCAGGGACCACAGGCGACCCACTCTTACTCACCCATTTTCCGCACATGAGAAGAGGGGTATCCAGGGACATGGTCGGAATCTTCGGAACCAGGATTATAAAGGATGGATGTCAAATCCTCCAATAGAGTGTTTCTTGGGGGGTGAGGGCATCAAAAG